>CAZDVF010000024.1:0-15908 GCA_964508725.1 uncultured bacterium
GCCTCGGTCCGGCTGGACACGCTTCCGGACGGATATGAAACGTCCGATCCCTTGACGCGTGATGTGATCGATGGCTCTGTTTCGTGGACCATTCGTGCGCCCACGGAGCCCACCAAAGAAGCCGTAACGATTCGAGCGAGTCTGACAGGAATTCCCAACGATGAAAACACGAACCTTCCGGCGTACGTTCAATTACCCACTGACGGTGTCGCATTGACCACTGTGGGCGGATGGCTGTCCGTGACAGCATTGCCGCGTCCCGACTGGATCAGCGGTCTGGTGCTGCCCGATGATCCGAATATCTGGCTTATGTCACTCGAGCTGGTAAACCGGGGGGAGAGAGGGGCCAACGGCATTGTTATACATGGCTTTGACTTACAAGTTGAAGATCCTGACGGAAATCCTATTACGCCCAATAGTGTGCTCGAAAGCCTCAGGACCGTACGACTGAACCAACTGGGTGATTCTCTGGTTATTGACGAAACGCATCTGTTCGGATCCATTGCCTCGTCTGATATGCCCGGGGACAATCCGCTCCTTCTCTCTTTTTCACGGCAGGACAGTCTGGAGGCGACGGATACGTCACGCGTCGTTTTTCTGGGCACTGTGCGAGAAGAAGCCCGGGGTTTGGGCTTTCAGTTGAATCTAACCGGGGGCGGCGCAGTGCGTGCCAGTGACGAATATGTTTCGACTCTCGGCGTGACGGTCCTGGATGCGTCAGGCAAGACATTTAATAATTTGCGTTTTGATCCTGTCCGAGTGGCACCCGACAAAGATTTGGGATCAGGGGAAAAGCCCTATGTGTATAACTGTCCCAATCCCTTTGGCGAGCCTGGCAAGGGAGAGACGACATTGATTTACTATCTCCCGAATGATACAGATGTGACCTTCTATATTTTTACTTTAACAGGGAAACCAGTGTGGACCCGATCATTTACGGAAACGGACCCGCAAGGCAAGGCGGGGCTGCACGCCACAGCTTCCGGCGGTGTGATATGGAACGGTTTAAACGGGCAGGGACTGGGAGTGCTCAACGGTGTGTACATTCTGGTTTTGCAAACCGGAGATGGTGATGTGGCGAAATCGAAAATTGCTGTGGTCAAGTGAGAAGGGATGCTAATCAGGCCATGAAATTGAAAGCTCTGACATGGGCGGGCATTCTCCTTCTTGCTTTGGCGTGTCACTCCGTCGCCGTTTTTGGCCAGGACCAAAGCGGGGGCGTTGAATCGCCTTTTTCCATCGGTTTTGGCGCACGCGCGCTGGGTCTTGGAAGCGCTGCCGTGGCGTTTCCTGATGACCCCACGGCGTTTCTATGGAATCCCGCCGGCATGATGGTAGTGGAGCAGCGCGGCATGATGATGTCGCTGACCACGTTATTTGAAGGAACACAGTACAATTACATCGGTTATATTCATCCCACCATGCGGGCAGGAACCCTGGGGATCGGAGTGGCGCGCATTGGGACCGGAGGCATCCGTCAGACCGATTTTGTGCGCGGCGTTCCCACCGATCTGGGTGAAATGGAATACTGGTGGGGGCGGTTGTCGCTCTCGTACGCCATGTCGCCGTTAAAGGGATTATCCATTGGAGCCACGATCAACATGAACCGTCAGGTTCTCGGATTCTACTCCACAAACGGCTTTGGTTCGGATGTGGGAATCCACTACGGTTTTCATAATGAAAGCGGTTTGCTGAAAACGCTCTATCTGGGCGTCTCTGTCAAGAATGTCATCAGCCCGAGTTTCAAGCTGGGTACTGTGAGTGAGAAGGTCCCCAATACAATGCGATTTGGACTGGCCAAGCGCATCGATTTGCGGGGCAATATCGATCGGATTCTCCTTCTGTTCGATGTCGTGCGACCCGAGCATCAGGACATGACTTACCACGCCGGCGTAGAGTACGGCTGGAACCGGACGATATTTTTCCGGGGCGGTTTTGATCGTGGCGAGTTGACGTTCGGAGGCGGCCTGCGCTACAAGAACTTCCAACTGGATTACGCATCGAGCCGTGTGGGCGATCCCGAATTCTTCCCTCGGAGCCACCGTTTCTCTCTCGTCTTCTACTTCGGGAAAAGCATCCCGGAGCAGAAGCGTTTCGAGGAAGAGCGCCGTATGCAAGACATTCAGCAGCGCATCAATACCCGTCTTGAAGCCGATCGTCAGCAGCAGATCGCTGAAGGTATCCAGGCCGGACGCGAATCGCTTAACAGGAGCGACTATTTCAATGCCAGGCTTGCGTTCTCTCGTGTCCTGCGACTTGACGAGAATAACCGTGAAGCCCGTACCCTGCTCGAGCAGACCACCGAGGCCGAAGAAGCGTATCAGACACAACGTGAAGCAGAACTGCTGCGTGATGGTTTGGCGCGAGAAAAACATCAGCGGGACATTGATTATATCAATCAGCGCCTGACTGAAGGGCGCGAAGCGATGGATCAGGGCGATCTGCGGCAAGCCATTGTGACGTGGAGACTGGCCCTGGACCGGGATCCTGAAAACCAGCAGGTGCAGCAATTTATCCGTCAGGCTGAAGCCCAGCTTGAAATCGAGGTGAATGAGGGCATCGCCAGGTCGCGTCAGCTCGTCCGGCAAGAGAATCTGTCCGAGGCATACAAGGTCCTCGGCCGTATCAAGGACCAGACCATCGGTCACGAGACGCTGCACAACAGGGTGCTGCGTGAAATACAGAGCCTTGACCGAATTGTCGATTTTGTGACCAACTATCAGGAAGGCGTCCGGTTGTACAGTCGTGGAGACTACCAGGCTGCGGCCAGATCGCTCGAAAAGGCGCTGGCTCTCGATCCCAATCACGTGGATGCGCGAGAGCGATACCGAAATGCCCTGGCCCGTGCGGGCGGTCGAAAGACCGAAATGACGCGCGAAGTGCGCGAGCTGTATAACAGGGGCATTTTGTTCTATCGTGACGAACGGTATGAAGAAGCTCTCGAGATCTGGCAGACCGCTCTCGAATCGGATCAGCAAAATGTCAAGATACTTGAAGCCATTGACCAGGCTAAAAAGAAGATTGGGATTTACAAGAAAAAGGAATAGATTGTAGTCAACGTCATGTTCAAGCGTGCGATAAAAGAAGAGACGAAAGTCCCCGCTGAGATCCGATATCTGGGTGATATGCGTGATTTTATTACCCGAGTTGGGCGGAGATATGGCGTCTCGGAAAGCATCATCAACGCGTTCAAGCTGGCCATTGATGAAGCGGGAACCAATATCATCCGACATGCCTATCGCGATTGGGAGGGCACGATCACGATTCGGATGGTTATTCAGGATAAGCAAGTCATCGTTTCACTTATCGATCAGGGACACGCGTTTGATCCCAACACGGTTCGGGATCCTGATCTTAACCGGTACATCGAAATCGGGAAGAAGGGCGGCCTGGGGATCTTCATCATCCGGCGGGTCATTCACGCCATTGACTATCACAAGACAGTGGAAGGCAATGAGCTGCGCCTGATCATGAACAGGGATAACGCGCCCAGGCGTCGTCTGTTTATCCCAGACCTGTCGTTGACAATGAAGACACGGTTCTCTCTGGTCGCATCGGGAGTTTTGACAGTTCTGGTTCTGGCTGGGATGTTCTGGTCCTATTTGCAGCAAGAACCGAAGATACTCACGGAGGACTTCGAAACAGGACGCGCTCTGGCCCGTTCGTTATCCCACAGCTGCATTGATTTTTTGGCTATTGAGGAGACGGTTGAACTGGCCAAGATTGCGGCCGATTTCCGTAGAGATCACGCCCCGTTTGTGTTCGAGGCGCTCATTGTTGATACGCTGGGGGTGATTCAGGGCGCTTACCGCACGGATTTGATTCTGGAGCCGTTTGTCGTGCCGCGCACAAGAGAGCAGCACGCGGACGATGTTTTCGCCTACAACTACCAGACGGGTCAGCCGGTTTACGATGTGGTCAAGGATGTCGAAACACAATTATCTGGTCCGATGCAGGTACCGCGCCGAATTGGAATGGTGCATCTCATGCTGGATGCGTCAGTGATTCGCAGTGAGATTGCCTCGGCTAAAAAACGGATTCTCACTATTTTTAGTCTGGTGCTTGTCGGAGGGTATCTGGGTATTTTTGTCCTGGTCTACTTGACCATGAGTCCCTTTAAGGAACTGTCCAACTGGGTGCGCGCACTGGGTCGCGATGAGGTGCATGACGAGATGGATTTTGATGCCTCAGACGAGATTGGTGAAATCGCCCAGGCTTTTAATGACATCACTGAGAAATTCCGGAAGTCCCAGGTAAATCTGGCGGAGCAGGAGCGTTTGCAAAAAGAGATGCAGGTGGCGCAGGAGATTCAGCAAACGCTTCTTCCGGCAGCCTTCCCCGAGATTGAAGGATATGAAATCGCCTCGTATTACGAGGCCGCCAAAGAGGTTGGCGGCGACTACTTCGATTTTGTTGAGGTGGATAAAGACACGCTGGGTATTGTGGTGGCTGATGTGTCGGGCAAGGGTGTTCCCGGATCGCTGGTCATGACAATGATACGAACGGCGCTGCGTACAGAAGCGCGAGGAAACAAAAACGCAGCCGATGTGCTGTCCCGTGTCAACGATTTTGTGATGAACGATATGAAGCGGGGGATGTTTGTTACAATTTTTTATGTCATCCTCGACTCACATACGCGGACTATCAGTTATGCCAGTGCGGGTCATAATCCCATGATTCTGTATCGTTCCAAGACCGAGAAGAGTTATTACCTCAATCCACGCGGGTTTCCCATTGGAATCAATCTGCCTGATCCGTCTCTGTTTCGCAGTTCCATTGTTTCTGATACACTCCAGCTCCGTGAGGGCGATGTCTTGCTCATTTATACCGATGGCGTCACTGAGGCCATGAATCCCCATCGAGATAAATTCAGTGATGAGCGTTTTCTTTCGGTGATTCGTCAAAACGGGCACCAGAAGGTTGATCCCCTGGTGGACAAGATTCGTGAAGCGATCACTGCTTTCACCGAAGGGTACGCTCAGAATGATGACATTACTCTGGTCGCTATCCGCGAGAAGCTGAAAGCTGAAGATGTGCTCTTCAACATGCGCAGCCGGTTGATGCACATGGTGAACAAGGAAAACATGAGCGTCAAGTCGGCATGTGAGGCTGTGGGTGTTTCAACGACCACGTATTATAAATATAAAAAACGTTTTGAAAAGATGGGAGTCAAAGGTCTCAAGGAGGAGACAGCGCGCGCATCCATCGAAGAGAAACACATCAGCATTGAAGACAAGGCAAAGATTTTTGACATTATCAAAGAACACCCGGAATTCGGCGCCAAACGGATCAGTGAAGAGCTGAAGACGGAAAAGTATGGTAAAACAATCATCGATCAGCGCCGGATTTATGATGAACTGATCAGAAGCCGGCTCAATACAAAGGAGCTCCGCCTCTCGTTTCTCGAGCGTGGGGCCACTGGCAAGAAGATCAAGCCGCCGGGTACGCCTCTATTAACGCTCGACGGTCAGATCATCATGGATCCCTATGCAGAACGCCCTGCGATGCGACCGTTCCCGCCCTCTGTATCGGCGATGATTGATCCGGCCATTCAGCAACCAGAAGAGCTGCCAGATGTGAACGAAAAAGTCGCACAAGATGACCAATCGTCTGATCGCGGCGACATCAATGCATTGCCACCTGTGTCGGAACTGGATGACATGATAGAGGATGAGCAGTTTTTCAATGTGATGAACGGTGATGACGCGTCCGGGCAGATCCTTGATGATGATAAGCTGCCAATTTTGGAAATAGAAAAAGTCGCCGATGAAGATGAATTGGGAGTCGTCCAGGATAATAATGATCAAGACAGGACGGCTGAAACCGATACATTCAGTGTTGAAGGAAGAGCAGAGGGGCTCCTGGAAGAGCCGCAGGTCGATGATGTGTTCGATGCTTTGATGACTGATGAGTTTTCACTGGAGAGTGAGTTGGATCCGGTCGAAGACGACGAAACACATTCCGATATTAAAAACATTATTGAAGAGGATGATGACCAGTTCCAGCGTATGGGAGCAGATGCTGAAATTGAAGACGCCATCACAGCCTTTACGGGTGAAGAGTTGGTCGGTGAGGAAATGGGCGGCATCGATGAGTCATATTCCATGCTGGATGATGAGCCGGCACAGGAAGAAGGTCTTCTCGAAATGATGGAAGGCCTTGGCTTCGACCGCCGCACAGTGCTTTCCGATGTATCAAACACGAAATATGAATCGTCCGCAGGAAGCAGTAACGAGAAAGATCCTCGGAAGATCATCAAATCCGGTTTGGTGCATTACCGGCAGGGCGAATACGATAAAGCTATTCAGGCATTTAAAAAAGAATTGCAGGCAGATCCCAACGATTCTGAAGCATGGCAGTTTCTGGGCGACACCTTTTTCCGCCTCGGACTGCTTCGAGAGGCCAGAGAGGCCTATGAACATGTCCGGCAGCTGGATCCTGACAATCTCAATGCGCTCGAAAATCTTGGCGTGATTTTCGCAAATCGGGGAGACTACAAAAAGGCAGTCTGGCAGTGGGGTGAGGTGCTGAAGCACAATCCCGCCCGGCAGGATATCATCGACCGTATCCGTAAAATGCAACGCGTCATCCGGGAACGCACGACCGAAGTCTAGCCCAATCTAGATAAGACAGTTGACACATCATATTCCGAAATCCGATTACAAATCAGTGACTCGCATGAGCCATCCTCACAATACTCTCCTCTTTCCAAAATCCCTGTAAAGTTGTAACTCTCAATGTTTCTTGGATAAAAGAAGTTGACAAAGACATCACAATCTATTAAATTCATCTAAACATCCCTTTATTAATCAGATGTCTTCCGAAGGAGAGGGTATTATGGAGGGTATACAGGTTTCTGTCGAGAAAGTCGGGCCGCAGAGTGATGTCTCGATTATACGTGTTGGGGGCTACATTGATACGACGACTTCTTCGGAGCTTGAGCGCGCCCTCGATTCCTTGCTGAAGGCCGGTGTCTACCGGATTATTATCGATTTGGGCAGCGTCGACTATATCTCCAGCGCCGGATGGGGAATTTTCATCAGCGAAATTAAGGGAATCCGTGAGCGGGGCGGCGACTTGAAACTGGCAAGAATGATTCCGGATGTGTATGAGGTTTTTGAGCTGCTCGAGTTCCACTACATCCTCAAGGCCTTCGATTCGGTCGAGGAAGCCATCGGTGATTTTGGTGATGTCAAAGGTGTGCTTCTCGAGGACCAGACAGCCGAGCAGAAGCCGGCAGCTAGGGATGGACTAACGGAGGAAGAGGAGGCGTCCCTCTCTGAAGCATCGATGGGTGTGATGGATGCCGAGAGCCTGGACGATAAAGTGAAAGAAATCGCCCTTTCTTTTCCTTCCTGGGGTCCCCAGAAGATTGTTAAAGAGTTGAATACCGAAAAACACGGATTTATCCGCGTGAACAGCATCACGGTGTGGAAGACACTTCGCAAGCTGGACTTAGGCAGCAAGAAGAGGAGACAAGATCTCAGCGACGAACTGGAGTGAGTTAGAATAGATGTCTTCATGACCAAAGAGGAGCATCATGGGATTCACACTAACCTACAAGATACTTCAGAATCATCTCATTGACGGGGAGCTCGTATCCAGCTCCCCGATTTCAATTCGGATCGACCAGACCCTTACACAGGATGCTACGGGCACCATGGCCTACCTCCAGTTCGAAGCGCTGGGAATTGACCGTGTCCGGACAGAGTTGTCTGTCAGTTATGTGGATCACAATACCCTTCAGTCGGGATTCGAAAACGCCGACGATCACCGGTTTCTCCAATCTGTCGCCAGCAAGTATGGTGTCACCTTTTCCCGTCCAGGCAATGGTATCTGTCATCAAGTGCATCTGGAACGCTTCGGCGTACCAGGCAAAACCCTGCTGGGATCTGACAGTCACACACCCACAGGCGGGGGCATCGGCATGCTGGCCATCGGCGCCGGGGGCCTGGACGTCGCCCTGGCTATGGCGGGCCGGCCGTTTTATCTGTCGACGCCCGGTGTGGTGAATATCCACTTAACAGGTAAATTGCAGCCTTTCGTCTCGGCCAAGGACGTGATTCTTGAAGTCCTCCGCCTTCTCTCTGTCAAGGGAGGCGTCGGCAAGGTCATGGAATACACGGGCGATGGCGTTGGCACCCTCTCTGTTCCTGAACGCGCCACGATTACTAACATGGGGGCCGAGCTGGGCGCCACCACGTCGGTGTTCCCCAGTGACGAACAGACCCGGCAATTTCTTGCCGCCCAGGGGCGCGAAGCAGCGTGGACCGCGCTTGCAGCTGATCCGGATGCTGAATACGATGCAGTTGTGGAGATCAATCTGTCCGAACTGGAGCCCATGATCGCCCAGCCGCACATGCCAGATAATGTGGTGAAGGTCAGGGAGATAGCAGGCACGCCGGTTCAACAGGTGGGCATGGGAAGTTGCACCAACTCCTCGTATCGTGATCTGATGATTGTTTCCCACATGCTTGAGGGGAAGAAAGTCCATTCTGACGTGTCGGTTGCGCTGGCTCCGGGATCGCGGCAGGTTGTGTCGAGCCTGGTCCGGAACGGCAGGTGGCAGCACATTCTGTCCGCCGGTGTCCGTATTCTCGAAAATGTCTGCGGACCGTGCATCGGCATGGGATTTTCTCCTCCAACAGAAGCTGTCACACTCCGCACGTTTAACCGCAACTTCTTCGGGCGCAGCGGGACGAAAAGCGCCAGCGTCTATCTGTGCAGTCCGGAAACAGCCGTCGCTGCGGCGCTCACGGGCCAAATCACAGATCCCCGTGATTTGGGCGTCAAACCTTTCCAGATTGCTCTGCCCGATCACTTTCCCATTGACGATGCCATGATCCTGAAGCCGTCCGACACACCTGAGGCAGTTCAGGTCATCCGCGGCCCCAACATCAAACCGCTGCCCATGCAAAAACCGCTTCCGGACAGACTCAGCGGAAAGGTCATTCTTAAGGTCGAAGACAACATCACAACCGATCACATCATGCCAGCGGGCGCGAAAATTCTCCCGTTGCGCTCAAACATTCCCGCTCTTGCCGAGCATGTGTACGAGGTAGTCGATCCCACGTTCGCCGAGAGGGCCAGAGAAGCCGGCGGTGGATTTGTCGTGGGCGGGACCAATTATGGACAAGGATCCAGTCGTGAGCACGCGGCTCTGGCGCCCATGTATCTGGGTATCAAGGCTGTGATCACCAAGTCCTTTGCTCGTATCCATCTTGCCAATCTCATCAATTTCGGCATCATTCCGCTGACGTTCGTTAATGAAAATAACTACGATCAGATCGATCAGGAAGACATGCTTGAAATCGATGTTTCCCGTATTGAGAAGCCTCCTCTCGTGCTGAAAAACAAGACGAAGGGCATCGACATTCCCTTAATGCATTCTTTGAGCGAAAGGGATATGGACCTGATCAAGGCCGGAGGCGCACTGGCCTACGCAAAAAAACAAATCGAGAGATAATCCAAGATACAAATGGTTCGTTCCGACGCGACTCAAAATCATTTCCATCCTTGTCAAATCCATGCATACAATGTTAACCAAGGGGATTATCGATGGCCACATCAAAGATCATTTGGACACAGATTGACGAAGCACCTGCACTGGCGACGAGAGCATTTCTCCCCATTCTTCAGGCTTATACCAAAGGTACTGGAATCGAAGTTGAAACAGCGGACATTTCACTTGCAGGCAGAATCATTGCCAACTTTCCTGACAATCTCACTGAAGAGCAAAAAATTCCAGACTATCTAACACAGTTAGGCGAGTTGGCACAGACTCCCGAGGCTAATATTATCAAGCTGCCCAATATCAGCGCTTCCATTCCCCAGCTCCAGGCTGCGATCAAAGAGTTACAGGATAAAGGGTACGATATCCCAAGCTATCCCGAAGAACCCAAGACTGACGCCGAGAAAGCGCTTCAAGCGAGATTTGCTGTGGTTCTCGGATCTGCGGTCAATCCGGTTCTGCGTGAAGGGAATTCTGACCGCAGACCTGCGGCATCAGTTAAGAAGTTTGCGCGGAAGAATCCTCACAGAATGATGAAGCCCTGGCCGGAGTCTGGGTCCAAAGCCCGTGTCGTCCACATGCATGAAAAAGATTTCTACGCAAGCGAGAAATCCACAACCCTTGCAAAAGCGTGTAATGTCAAGATCGAATTCGTGGATCACAACGGTAAAGAGACCGTGCTGAAAAAGAACCTGTCTCTTCTTGAGGGTGAAGTCATTGATGCGGCTGTGATGAACGTTGCAGCTTTACGTCAGTTTTACGCCG
Organism: uncultured bacterium; assembly: GCA_964508725.1. Taxonomy (GTDB): domain Bacteria; phylum Zhuqueibacterota; class QNDG01; order QNDG01; family DSAB01; genus CAZDVF01. Next base: position 10,277 of record CAZDVF010000024.1, read on the forward strand.
AACAGATTGAAGAAGCCAAGAAAGATGGTGTCCTTTTATCGTTGCACCTCAAGGCGACCATGATGAAGATCTCCGATCCCATTATGTTCGGTCACTGTGTTTCCGTTTACTACAAAGATGCGCTTGAGAAGCACGCGGAGACACTCATATCGATCGGAGCCAATGTCAACAACGGTTTGTCCGATGTGCTCGACAAACTGGACAGACTTCCCGCAGATAAAAAAGCGGAGATCGAAGCGGATATCCAGGCGGTTTATGAAAAGCGTCCCGCGCTCGCCATGGTTGACTCACGGAAGGGCATCACGAATCTCCATGTTCCTAACAGCATCATTGTGGATGCATCCATGCCGAATGTGGTTCGCGACGGCGGCAAAATGTGGAACAACCACGACGAACTGCAGGACTGTATCGCCATGGTGCCTGATCGTTGTTATGCGACGATTTACAAAGAGATCCTCGAAGATGCGAAGCTGAACGGGCAATTCGATCCTTCGACCATGGGCAGCGTTTCCAACGTTGGCCTGATGGCACAGAAAGCAGAAGAGTACGGATCTCACGACAAGACGTTCGAGGCGACCGCTGACGGAACGATCCGCGTTGTCGATGGTTCGGGCACTGTCCTTCTCTCACAAACCGTGGAAGCCGGCGATATTTTCCGCATGTGTCAGACCAAAGATATTCCAATCCAGGACTGGGTGAAGCTGGCTGTCAAGCGAGCCAGAGCCTCTGGATCGCCTGCGATCTTCTGGCTGGACGAAAACAGGGGGCACGACGCCCAGATCATCAAAAAAGTGAACAAATATCTGGCGGATCACGACACCAAAGGTCTCGGTATTCGCATCATGAAACCGCAAGACGCGATGAAATTCTCACTGGCGCGGATTCGCAGAGGAGAGGATACGATTTCCGTGACGGGCAATGTGTTGCGTGACTACCTGACTGATCTCTTTCCAATTCTCGAACTGGGCACAAGCGCAAGGATGTTGTCAATTGTCCCCCTCCTGAAGGGCGGCGGACTGTTCGAGACAGGTGCTGGGGGTTCGGCTCCCAAGCACGTTCAGCAGTTCCTGAAAGAAGGTCATCTGCGATGGGATTCCCTGGGCGAATACTGCGCACTGGTTCCATCCTTTGAGTTGATCGCCGAAAAGACAAAAAATGAAAAAGCAGCAATCCTTGCGGAAACACTTGATCAAGCCATCGCCAAATACCTGGAAAATGGGAGGCTTCCCTCCCGCAAGGTGAACGAGATCGATAACAGAGGCAGTACTTTTTACCTGGCTATGTACTGGGCGCAGGCGCTGGCTGAACAGAATAAAGATCCTGAAATACAGGCGCGTTTTGTCAAACTATCCAAGGACTTGGAGAAGTATGAAACAAAGATTACCGAAGATTATTTGACTGCTCAAGGAAAGCCTGTTGATATTGGCGGTTATTATCTTCCAGATCAGGATTTGGCCACGCAAGCGATGCGATCCAGCGTGACTTTCAATGCACTGATTGACGCGATGTAAAGTGCGTGTTTGGGTGTAGCCCATCTTACGACAGATAAGCTGATTGTAATCCATTAATGGGTGAGTCAATCGATACACTTCAAGAATAACATCGGCATAATCAAAAATATGTAAATAGAATCAATTGATTGTACGTCACATTTTATGAAAGGCAGATTCCAGTCTGCCTTTCACAGTTTGGTGACCGAAAGAGACTCTTTTGTGATGGACAAGTGATGGAAAAAGATGGATTCAACTTGACCTGGCGGAAGATTTTATCAAGCCTTGAAGTCAGAAATAATCCCTCGCAGGAAGATGGTTCCGTAGAAAACGAGACAGAATAAGCCATAAAATAAAAAAGACACTTCGAAAAAAGCGGCTGTCAACCGTATTAATAGTGTACGCTGTGATTGAGACAAATTGAATGGTTTTTTTAAGATGAGTGGACCAGAGCGCTTTCATATTGGTAAAGTGGTTGACGCCGGCGCTAATGATAAAGAAAAGGCCAGTTATCGGATTCGTTTCGAGCAGGCCCTGATTGTGGTTTTAAGTGTCATGATCATCTTTTTCGTTCTTTCAAAACGGATTCCTTATCGTCCCTTTCAGCGCGTACCGATAATTGGTTTTTCGACTCTGTCCATCGAAGACTTGATGCCAGCGACCCGTCAAGGTGGTCTTCCCAGACCGCCCGCGCTTCCTCAGGTTCCTATTCCGTCTGAAGACGAATTTTTACCGGAAGACGAAACCATCGACAGCACCCGGCTGAATGTCCGCCAGGGGATCCCCATTTTTGACGGAGATGGAACGGGATCGGGCGCAGGCGGTGGTGACGGTTTTGGGTATGGTGGTGGCATGGGAGCCAAACCCATCCGGGATGTAATTCCGGAATACCCGGAAGAGGAGCGCAAGCAAGGTGTCGAGGGTGTTGTGGAGCTGGCCATCCTGGTTAACGAGATGGGCCGTGTTGACAGTGTCCGTGTCCTGCTCAACACAACACGATCGCAGCGACTTGAGAAATCGGCAATCCAAGCAGCGATGAAGAGTCGGTACATGCCGCCGCGGCATCAGGGCAAACGGATCTCGCGATGGATTCGTCGGCCCTATCGGTTTGAACGGAAATAGCATTAGTGAGATTAAACTTTGCGTTGTATCCTCTCCAAAATCATATGCATTTGGCTGTATTCTATTGCACCACCAGGAATGTCCCGCCAGATTTTTCAGGTCCTGTCTCAATCTGACAGTGACAGATAGCGAGGTGCCCCTATTAAGAAGAACGATGCATTTTTTTGTCGATATGTGGATCAAAAAGGGCGTATCATGCGTAGGAAAGGTGAGTCCGTAACTTCATTGAGCACCAAGTGTGACGGAGATAGTATCATGAAGATCCAATCACAATATACAATCCGGATGTGTTTGGGAATCGTCCTTATCGCGGTGATGTTCACTGCGATGACCGGTTCTGTATGGGCCCAAAGCTTCGGGAAGAATAAAGTCCAATACAAGGTTTTTGATTGGAAATTTATCCAATCTGAACACTTTGATGTCTACTACTATGATGCTGCCATTGAACTGGCAGAGTTCGTTGCCGACGAAGCGGAGGCCAGTTATCAGGCGTTGCAGCGGGACTTCCGCTACAAGATACAGGAGCGGATTCCCATTCTCGTATACAACAGTCATAATGATTTCGAACAGACAAATGTCTCGGCGTATCTGGTCGAGGAGGGTGTTGGAGGTTTCACTGAAGTATTCAAAGACAGAGTGGCCATTCCGTTTCAAGGCAATTACGGTGAGTTTCGCAACGTGCTGCACCACGAGCTGACCCACGCCGTAATGTTTCAGATGCTGTATGGCGGTGGCATGGGATCCATGGTGACGGCCATGGCCCGCTTTCAGGTACCACTGTGGCTGGCTGAAGGTTTGGCCGAATATGAAAGCATTGGCTGGGACACGGGCAGCGACATGTTTCTGCGCGACGCCACCATTAACGGATATATTCCTCCTGTCGATCAGCTTTATGGTTATTGGGCATACAAGGGGGGGCAATCGGTTCTTAAATATATTGCTGATAAGTACGGCGGACCCAAGATCGGAGAGCTTCTGGGTAAGGTTCGACTTCACCGCAACATGGAAAGGGGATTGAAACAGGCGATTGGCTTGAATATGGAAGACCTGACAGAGCGGTGGCACAAGCATCTGCGCAAAACCTATTGGCCCGATATTGAGAATCGTGACGAACCGGAAGATCTGGGCAAGCGCCTGACAGATCATGAAAAAGACAGACACTATCTCAACAATTCTCCGGCATTGTCGCCGAAGGGTGACAAAGTGGTCTTTCTGTCGAATCGGTCCGACTTCATCGATATTTATGTGATGGACACCATCGATGGCAAGAAGAAAAAACGATTGGTCAAAGGCCAGCGCTCCGATATGTTTGAGGAGCTCCACTGGTTGCGTCCGGGGATGAGTTGGTCTCCTGATGGAAAGCGAGTTGTATTTGCCGCCAAAGCTGGTGGTGATGATGCGATTTATCTCCTCGATGTTGAAAAACGGGACATCAAGGCGTCGTATAAATTTGATCTGGACGGACTCTTTTCGCCTTCCTGGTCTCCTGATGGCGATCTCATTGTGTTTATGGGTATCGACGCGGGCCGGTCCGATCTTTATCTTTTTCGGATTTCGGACGAACATCTGGAAAAAATGACGGATGATGTGTTCAGCGATATGGATCCCACATGGTCACCCGACGGCAAGGAAATCGCTTTTGTGTCAGATCGCGGTATGTATGTTGATGCCTTGCCTGTTATGATCAGAATGCAGAACCATGATTACAGCAGTACAGACTTGTTCACCATTGATGTCGAAACCAAACAGATCACCCGGCACACCAGTGATAATGCCGGTGACAGCTCCCCCGCTTTCAGTCCAGACGGGCAGAAAATCGCGTTTGTCTCGGATCGGAGCGGCATCAGCAACATCTACATTCTTGATCGAAAGACGCAGGAAGATTACCCCATCACCAATCTGCTCACCGGCGTCTCGCAGATTTCGTGGTCTCGAGAGGGAACGCGTCTGGCATATGCGTCATACTACGGTGGTGGGTATGATATTTATCTGTTGAACAATCCGCTGGATATCAAACCAGGAGCCGTTATCCTTGAGAAGACCCGGTTCATCGCAAGCCAGGAAGCCGCGTCCAAAGAGAGCTCCATCGACACACAGCCGGAGATGCCCGGGAAATCCCAGGATAAACAAGACCAGACGTATCGCAACTTTGTTTTTGGCGATGATTTTCGGCGTGGTGAAATTGAGGAAAAACAGAAATCAGAATCGGCGTTTCTTGACACCACCCAGTATAGGACAGAAACCGGGGAATACATCATCAACAAGTACAAGGTCCGTTTTACTCCCGATATTGTCTACGGCGCTGCCGGATACAATCAGTTTTACGGTTTGCAGGGGACATCGATGATCGCTTTTTCGGACATCCTGGGTAATCATCAAATCAATGTCTACACCGACCTTTTTTACAATCTGAAAAATTCCAATTTTCAACTGGCCTATTTCTATCTTCCCAACCGGACTGACTTGGGCGTGTCGCTCTTTCACTATTCGTATCTCTACTATACCTACTTTTATGATTCGTACGGCTATCTGAACTGGGGTTACATCCGTGACAGAAATTATGGATTGACTTTTTCTGCATCGCGGCCGTTCAGCCGGTCTCGGCGATTCAATCTCGGAATCACAGCCCTGGGGATTGATCGCGATTATGGATCAATCGATCCGTGGGGATATTCTGGCGAGTACATGCAAGACGAGGGAAACATCTTCAAGCGGCGTGTTCTTTTCGTCAATCTTGGCTATTCCACAGACACGGTCCTCTGGGGGATGACAGGTCCTGAAAACGGCGAGCGTTCCTCTTTTTCAATATCCTACAGTCCTCTGATCAGCAAGAAATACGGGCTCGATTTCTGGACAGCCCGGGGCGACTGGCGCAAGTATTTCCGTATCAAGCGGGATTATACGTTTGTGACACGTTTAGCCGGTGGATATTCAGGCGGGGACAATCCGCAAAGGTTTTTACTGGGCGGCATGTCCAACTGGATCAATTACCGGTACAACGAGGACGTGGGTAACATCTG
>CAZDVF010000025.1:0-2407 GCA_964508725.1 uncultured bacterium
CTTACTCCAAATATGATTTCCGCTGGTGATGACATGAACACCTGCTGTAAAAAGCGTGTCAGCAGTATGTGGTGTAATACCCTTTCCGGAAGCAGAGTTTTCACCATTGGCGATAACCAGACCGGCCTTAAACTCTTCCTTTAAGTCGGGTAGCAAATCAATGATCAGATCAATACCACTCTGCCCCACAACATCAGCGATGAAAAGAATGTTGATGGATTCAGCCATCATGAACCTGTTTTTTATTTCGCATAATCGACGGCGCGGTATTCCCGTATGACCGTCACTTTGATTTGACCGGGATATTCCATTTCACTCTGAATCTTTTCTGCAATTTCAGATGAAAGTTGGTCTGCCAGGGCGTCATTAATTTTTTCGGGTTGAACGAGAACGCGGATTTCACGTCCTGCCTGGATTGCATATGTTTTTGATACGCCTTGAAAGGACTCAGCGATTCCTTCCAGTTTTTCCAAACGCTTAATATATCCTTCGAGAGTTTCTCTCCGGGCTCCGGGTCGTGAGCCTGAGATTGCGTCAGCAGCCTGAACCAATGCGGAAATGGGTGAAATCATCTCGACTTCATTATGATGGGCTGCAATGGCATTTTGGACAATTGGACCCTCGCCATATTTTTTCGCCAGATCAGCGCCAAGCTGGAAATGGGTTCCCTCTGTATCGCGATCAACAGCCTTGCCGATATCATGTAGCAAGCCAGCCCGCTTGGCGACTACGGCATCCAGTTGAAGCTCACTGGCCATCAATCCGGCAAGATAGGCAACCTCGATGCTGTGCTGCAAAACGTTTTGTCCGTAACTGGTCCGGTAATTCAATTTTCCCAATAACTTGACAAGTGCAGGATGAAGTCCGTGAACACCCGTATCGAGCAGGGTCTGCTCTCCCAACTGAGTGACGTGCTCCTCCATCTCCTGCTGCGATTTTTTAATCACTTCTTCAATACGGCCAGGGTGAATTCGACCATCTCCGATCAATTTCTCTAAGGATCGCTTGGCAATCTCACGTCTGTACGGATCGAATCCGGAAAGAATGACAGCTTCTGGTGTATCATCAACGATGACATCAATACCAGTTGCGTTTTCAAATGACCGGATATTCCGCCCTTCCCGTCCGATAATGCGGCCCTTCATTTCGTCGCTGGGTAAATGGACCACCGAGACAGTCGTTTCAGCAGAATGATCCGCAGCGGTTCGCTGAATTGAAGTGATGATGATTTCTTTGGCCTCTCGGTTGGCAGTCAAGCGTGCCTGATCCTTAATGTCTTTAATGAGCTGAGCCGATTCCTGCTTGGCCTTTGTCAGCAAATTCTCTTTGAGTTCTTTTAGCGCTTCCTCGTTAGACATACCTGAAATTTTCTCGAGTTTGGCATTCTGATTTTCAATGATTCGATCGAGTTCGTCATGTTTTTGCGCTAGCTGTGATTCCTTATTAGAAATCTGACTTTCAATCTGTTTGATTTCTTTGTCTTTTTGATTGAGATGATCAAGGCGGCGATCCAGTTCTAGTTCACGTTGTTCAATCTTTCGAATTCTTTTATCAAGATCTTGACGTTGGTTTCGTGTTTCCTTCTCAAATGACTGCTTCTGTTTGTACCATTCGTCTTTCGCATCGAGTATTTTCTGATTTTTCAACGCTGATGCTTCTTTTTCTGCTTCAGAAACAATTTTTTCAGCAAGTCTTTCTGCATTTGCGACTTTGCCTTGTCCAATACGGGTGCTTAGCAACCAACCAAGAGAAAACATTAATATACTGACAATTACAGTAATAATTACATATAAAATTTCCATATGTCCTCCAATAAAAAAACCTCGCATGGTTTCTAAGGTTCTCCTGCTCGAAAACAGCTCACTGATTTCGATTGGATCCCGAAAGGGGATGCTGAAAGGATAACCCTCTTCCTGCGAGGATGGAACGACTGATGCTGAACTGTCAGTGGGAAAAACAGCCTATTCTGAATTCTCCAATAGCTGTTGGTCTATACGATCGCTCAGTTCTCGAATTTTGTCCTCAAGCTGGCGGCGAATATCCGCATTCTCTTGACGTTCTCTGAATAACTCGTGCGATATATTTAATGATGCCAATATAGCCACCTTGAGTGAAGAATCAACGCGCACGGTGTTGTCAACCTCGCGCATCTTTTTGTCGACATATTCCGCAACATCTTGAATGCGATTCACTCCTTCGTGACTCCGCACGGAATAGTCGGCACCATAAATTCTCACTTTAAGGACATTTTTATCCGAACACATCGGTGTGTTCCTACAGGATGATCCATTTCAATTGAAAGCCCCCTCACAACGATCCATGAGGAGATTCCTATACCCTATGATAGATCATCAAACTCCTTTAATTTGTCAAGCAATGTTTCGACTTTTGAACGAATTCGATCCTG
>CAZDVF010000025.1:2417-15800 GCA_964508725.1 uncultured bacterium
GTTTCTCGCGGTATGATTCGATCTCGGTTTGCATCGTTTTCACACCATCATAGTCTGTTTTCATCCTCTGGATCAACTGATCTTTCTCATCTAGAACGGATTGAAGGTCTGCATTTTTTTGCTTCAAGGCTTTGTTTTCACTCTTGAGCTCTTTGACATATGAGACCACTTTACTGATTTTGTCTTCGAGTATCTCCAACATTTGATGATCCATATAACCTCCCCTCTGGATCAATCTGATATCCTAAAATCTAAGATCGAAGTGTTGCATGAAAAGTCTCTTGCACGCTTTCAATAATCGCATCGACGACCGGATCGACTTCCTCTTCCGTAAGTGTTCGATCTGGTGATAAAAAGGCAAGAGAAAAGGCAACGCTCTTCTGACCATTTGGGATTTGTTTGCCCTTGTACAGATCAAACAGATCCACAAACTGAAGTAAATCTCCCCCTGTTGATCGAATTTGCTTAATCAGGTCTTCAACCGGAATTGTTTCGTTGAGTACGAATGCCAAATCACGTTTCACAGACGGGAAACGCGGAATAGGTGCGTATACAACACGGGTGACGTTTGAGAACAATTTTTCGACTTCAATTTCAAAACCAAAAACATGATCATCGATATTCCACTGATTCAAGATATCCGATCTGACTGCGCCGCAGTATCCGATCCGTGTCTTTCCCAACATGATAGCTGAAGATGTTTCTGACGTAAAAACAGGATGGTCATCCTTTTCAAATAAAGCGCCACGCATGCAAAGTCCGGTCAACAAGTTCTCTACAACACCCTTGGCATGAAAAAAGTTGACCATCCGGCTTGACTCACTCCAAAAAACTTGAGGATGCGTCAGTCCCGACAAGACACCTGATGCCAGCACGATTTCGTTGGGAAGCGACGCAGACTTGGCTGAGAAAATCCGACCTATTTCGAACATCCGAATGTGAGGTGCAGAACGATTTCTATTCCAGTGGACGCAGTCCAATAGTCCGGGGATGAGGCTTGTTCGCATGAAAGCCATGTCCGGACTGATGGGGTTTTGGATGGGAAGTGGATCGATGCGCGAATCCATAACTTGCACATGTTCGGCAGATACCATGCTGGGATTTTGGGCTTCGAGAAAACCTTGTCCGATAAAGTGATCGCGCAGAGTCTCAATAAATTTATCCTCGCGATTTCGAGAATGAGACAAGGTAATAGTGTCGGTCAGTCTGGGCTCGATTTGATCAAAACCAAAGTGCCGCACAATTTCTTCGATCAGATCGATCTCACACACCAAATCAGGACGAAATGTTGGGATTGTCACCTGAAGCGGATCGGAATCTTGTACAGAAAGGCCGAGTTCGGTGAGAATGGAGAGAACCTGCTCTCTGGGCACGGGACCGCCGAGAACGTGCTGAATGCGTGGAAACCGAAGCGGGACAGTCCACGTCGAGATCGGTTTGGGGTGTGCATCAACCACGCCGCGCGCCACAGTTCCACCCGCCAGTTCGGCAAGTAATTGCGCGGCGCGATCAGCAGCGTACTGTGCGTTGTTGGGATCAACACCCCGCTCAAAACGCTGCGATGCTTCTGTGGACATCCCCAGACGCTTTGCTGTTTTGCGGACAGTCATGGCATCAAAATAGGCGCTCTCGATCAAGATGTGCTTTGTCGTTTCGGTAATTTCCGAATTCAATCCACCCATCACACCGGCCAGAGCGACAGCTCTCTCCCCGTCGCAAATCAGGAGATCATCCGATTCCAACACCCGTTTTTGTCCGTCGAGGGTTGTGAAGGCTTCTCCCTGAGCAGCCTTCCTGACGACAATCCGCCTGCCTTGAATCAAGTCGTAATCAAAACCGTGCAGGGGCTGTCCGGTTTCCATCAGAATAAAATTGGTAACATCAACGACGTTATTGATCGAACGAATGCCAACAGCTTCGAGTCTCTCTTTCATCCAGCGGGGAGATGGACCGATTTTCACATCACGCACAACCCGCGCGCAATAACGCGGACAGGCGTCAGGATCGAGGATGTCAACAGCAATCCAATGGTCGGAGGATGGATCTGATTCTTTCAGTGAAATGGCGGGACGCATGAGAGGATTTCCAACAATGACGCTGACTTCACGAGCGATTCCGATATGACTCAAACAGTCGGGACGGTTGGGCGTCACGTTGACTTCCAGTACAGTATCGCTGGGCAAATGATCAGAAAAAAGTTCGCCGATTTGGTGCTGGTCCGGATCCAGAACCAGGATGCCGCTGTGATCGTCGCTGATGCCAAGCTCCCGCTCTGAACAGATCATGCCCTCAGATTGGATGCCGCGCAACGTTGCCGCTTCGATCGCTTGCCCTTCCTGAAGTATCGCACCGACTGTCGCGACAGGTACAACTTGTCCCTCAGCGGTGTTGGGAGCGCCGCATACGACTTGCAAGGTCTGTTTACGGCCCACATCCACTTCACAGACTACCAGCTTGTCCGCATGCGGGTGTTTCTGAATCTTGAGGATTTTCCCTACAACGACACCGGAAAAAGGCGGCGCAAGCGCATGGATCTCTTCAACTTCAAGGCCGACCATGGTCAAGCGGTCAGCAATGTCCTGAGACGAGAGATCGAATGTAACGTAATCGCGTATCCAGTTTAGGCTGATTTTCATCAACGCCCGCCTTAAAACTGATTAAGAAACCGGATGTCGTTTTCATAAAACAGCCGGATATCGTGAATCTGATAGATGAGCATGGCAATCCGCTCGACGCCCATTCCAAAAGCGTATCCCGTATATTTTTCGGGATCGTAATTGACGTATTCAAAAACTTTGGGATTCACCATGCCTGCGCCGGATATTTCGATCCAACCTGTTCCCTTGCAAATTCGGCAGCCCTTGCCACGGCACATGACGCAGCTGAAATCATATTCGGCGCTGGGTTCGGTAAATGGGAAAAATCCCGGTCTGAACCGGATCTTCATATCGGAACCGAACATGGTGCGCGCAAAAGTGAGGATGACGCCTTTCAGATCGGCAAATGTCACACCTTCATCCACATAAAGTCCTTCGACTTGCTGAAACATGGGCGAATGGGTGGCATCAGGTGTGTCGCGTCGAAAGCACCGGCCCGGTGCAATGATCCGCACGGGCGGCGATTGATTTTCCATCGTTCGCACCTGCACAGGCGAGGTATGTGTCCTGAGAACAATGTCGTCACTGATGTAAAACGTATCCTGCATATCCCGCGACGGGTGGATCTTGGGGATGTTCAGGGCCTCAAAATTATAGTAATCGAGTTCAACTTCCGGGCCCTGGGCGATTGTGAAACCCATTCTGCTAAAACAGGATTTAATCTCCCGAAGAACCAATGTCAAGGGATGGTGATGACCCAGAAGTCCCCGATGGCCCGGTAATGAGATGTCAAAAAACTGATTCGAGCGATCCTGATCCGATAAAGACGCTTTCTTTTGATCAATGGCACTTTGCACTTTCGCCTTGAACATGTTGACAGCCTGACCGGCATCTCGACGGTGCTCTGGGGAAAGCGTCGCCATGACCTTAAAGAGATCGGCGATCTTCCCTTTGCGACCGAGATAGGCAACACGGATATTGTTCACGTCATCCGCAGTTTTGATCTCCTGCAGACGTGTTTCAAGTTCCGCATTCAGTGTTTGGACTTGATGTTCTATCGTTTGATCTGACATTCAGTTTGCATAGGTTAACTGGGATTCACTTTCTGAATAATGCGACCAAAAACATCAGGATCAGACACTGCCAGATCGGCCAACACTTTTCGGTTCAACCGGATTTCGTTTTGGTTCAACAGGTGTATAAATCCCGAATAATTGAGTCCATAAGGTCTGACAGCTGCATTGATCCGCGTGATCCAAAGTTTGCGAAATTCACGCTTTCGGACGCGACGGTCACGATAGGCGTAAAGCATGGCGCGCTGTACATTTTCTTTGGCCGTTCGAAACAGTTTGCTTTTTGCACCCCACCCCCCACGTGCAGCATGCAACACTTTTTTCCGACGTTTACGTGAAGACGGTGTATTGGTAGCTCTTGGCATAAAATTCCTCTATAAAATAATTAAATCAAGTCGAAATCATCCGCCGCACCCGGCGCTCATTGGAGGCGGAAACCAATCCACTTTTTCTGAGATGCCGCTTGCGCTTGGGTGTTTTGCTGGTTAAAATATGACTGGTGTAAGCTTTGTTTCGTTTGATTTTTTTGTTTCCAGTCAATTTAAATCGCTTCATGGCTCCGCGATTAGAGCGAATCTTGGGCATAATTTGTATTCCTCATCAGTTACTTATGGACAAAATTTACGACAACGCTGCGCCCCTCTTTCATCGGATGGCTTTCCATTTTGGCAATATCATCCAGTTCCTGCCGTACACGCGCAAGAACAGCATCTCCAAGTTCGGGGTGAGCCAACTGACGGCCGCGTAAAAGGATTCGAATGCGCAGATGATTGCCTGCTTCGATAAATTTTCGTGCATTCTTCATCTTGAACTGGATGTCATGTTCATCGATGGTTGGTCGTAAACGAATCTCTTTAACGTGGATAACATGCTGTTTTTTCTTGCTTTCTTTATCCTTCTTACTCTGTTGATACCTGAACTTGCCGTAATCCATGATACGGCAGACAGGTGGTGAGGCGTTCGGGGCGATTTCCACGAGATCGAGCTCCTGTTCACTGGCGATGGTCAAGGCTTCTGATGTTGGCATGATGCCGACCTGGGAGCCGTCATCGCCAATGACCCGGATTTCTCTGGCCCGTATCTCATCGTTTGTGCGAACATCCGGTTTCTTGATGTCAAATCCTCCTTGCTATGTCATTTTGCATTTCTGCGATCAGATCCGGAAGGACACGTGATCCCAGATCACCTTCATGACGCTTTCGAACAGAGACGGTTTCTGCTTCCATTTCCTTTGCGCCAACAATGCACATAAGTGGAATTTTATTCACCTCTGCATCACGGATTTTGTATCCCACTTTTTCACTGCGCTGATCGATCGTCGTACGAAGTCCTGCTTCCGACATGGTTTGTACGACAGAATTGGCATAATCCAGGAATTTATCACTGACAGGGATCACAATGCATTGAACAGGCGCCAGCCACAGAGGAAATGCACCGCCGACATGTTCGATCAATATCCCGATAAAACGTTCCAACGATCCCAGAATAGCGCGATGGATCATGACAGGACGATGCTTCTGTCCATCGGCTCCGATATAATCGAGGTCGAACCGTTCCGGCATGGAGAAATCAACTTGAATGGTTCCACACTGCCATAGCCGTCCCAGCGAATCCTGGATATGATAATCGATCTTGGGTCCGTAAAAGGCACCCTCGCCAGGATTAACCTGATAATCAATCCCTTTCACGGATAATGCATGTTGCAGCGCCTCTTCCGCTTTTTGCCACATGGCATCTGATCCGATGGATTTCTGCGGTTTCGTTGACAGTTCGATCTGGAATTGGTTATAACCGAATGTGGTGTAAACCTCTTCAACCAGTTCGATCAACTTGACGATCTCGTCTTCCATTTGATCGGGGGTACAAAAGACGTGAGCGTCATCTTGCGTGAATTGACGGACGCGAAATAATCCGTGCAGCACACCTGATTTTTCGTGTCGATGAACAATGCCCATCTCGGCCATCTTGAGCGGAAATTCGCGGTACGAATGCGCAGTGCTCTTGTAGATGAGCAGGCTACCGGGACAATTCATGGGTTTCACAGCGTACTTTTGCTCGTCGATATCTGTGAAGTACATGTTTTCTTTGTAGTTGTCCCAATGTCCACTGCGATGCCATAGAGCTTCGTTCAGTATGAGAGGTGTACGAATTTCCTGGTATCCATGACGACGAAGGATCTGATGCATATAGTCGGAAACGGATTCCAGTAGCACCACGCCATTGGGATGCCAGAATGGGAAACCTGGCCCCTCTGGATGAAAACTGAAAAGATCGAGGGCCTTGCCCAAACGGCGATGATCCCTCTTGATCGCTTCTTCACGCGTGGTCAGATACGCATCAAGTGCGTCGGCAGTATCAAAGGCGATTCCGTAGATACGCTGAAGAACCGGATTTCGTTCATCACCACGCCAGTATGCTCCGGCAATACTCAGAAGCTTGAAGTGCTTGATATAGCCTGTCGAAGGCACATGTGGACCGCGACAAAGATCAGCGAAATCACCATTGCTGTAGATTGAAACCGTGTCGTCAGGGATCTCGTGAATGAGCTCAATCTTGAATTGTTCGCCACGGTCTTGAAAGAATTGGATCGCTTCGGACTTTGACATGATGCTACGGATGTAGGACTGATCTTCACTGACGATACGTTGTATTTCAGCTTCGATTGATATCAGATCCGTCTCGCTGAACGTATCGTCCATTTGAAAATCATAGTAAAAGCCATTGGCAATGGCCGGTCCAATACCCAGATGCACATTGGTGTAGAGAGATTGGACGGCCTGGGCCATGACATGCGAGGCGCTGTGCCAAAAAACCTGCAGGCCTTCCGGATCACTGCAGGTTAACGGTTGAACTGTCGCGTCCTGTTCGACAGTTGTGGAGAGATCAACAATACTTCCGTCAAGTTTTACAGCTATAATGGAAGTTGAATTCTCCGGCAATGTTTCATGAATGGCTTCTGCGAGCGTAATGCCTCGATGAAAAGTCCTCTTGCTATTCTCGGGAAATGTCAGGGTAATTTGATTCAAACAGTTTTTGCGTCTCCTTCCGGTACACATATCAGAACAATTAGGTGTGGGCGATACTGGACTTGAACCAGTGACTTCTTGCATGTCAAGCAAGCACTCTAACCACCTGAGCTAATCGCCCAAATTAAACGTTTTAATTTAATATCATTTTCGCTAAAAGTCAAGAAAATTTTAAGAGATACGTCGTGTTCAATGGATGGCTTTAATTGGATTTGCATGAATAAAAAAAACGGCATCGACCAGCCATTTTGGGTATCTGAGATGCCGTGAAAATAGAAATCAAGATTATTATTCGTACGATTTTAATTGTTCGCGCTTTAATTCCTTGAGCCGGTCAACAATGTAACCAGTCTCCCCTCTGCCGTCTGTCCTGTTATCGACTAAATCAACAACCATCTCCATAGCGAGTGTGAGTGAGTCGATGATTTTGGGTGTGAGTTGAATATCTCGCGATTGGGTTGAGGACAATATTTCTTCCATGGATGAAAGGAGTTGTCCGATCTCATCAAATCCAAACATTTGGGCTGATGCGTACAGAAGTTTGCATGCCTGCCTGGCATCGAGCAAAGCTTTACGGTTTTGTGGATTTTCCCGTAAAAAATGGATGGCGCGATCGAACCGCTTCAGATCACCGGTGACCTCTTCTTCAAATATTTTATAAAAAACTTGCGTTGTTTGACTCATGGGTTTACGCGGTTTGGTCTGAGTTGATATTTTTGCACCTGAGGCCAGAATAGACTCTTTGATATCGAATATTGTCTGGCCGGTCGGAGCTGACTCTTCCACAACAGCCATTTCAAATTCTTCACCTGGTTCTGTATCGGTTTTTCTCGTCTGAAGAGCTGTATCTTGCTGGTTGCGGTCGAAATCCACGTTCTGAAAGCCAGTTAAAATCAGCATGACACGTACAGTGCTCTTCAGGCTTGGATCGATCTGTGTTCCCCAGATGATCCTGGCATTGGGATCGAGTTTCTCTGTCATCATGCGCAAAATTTGACGCGCCTGGCCAAGTGTCATGTCCTTTCCACCGGTGATTTGAATCAATGCACTCTGGGCGCCACTGATATCGGCCTCCATCATGGGATGCTTGATGGCCCGTTTCAGTGCTTCCTCCATCCTGTTTTCAGAATTGCTTTCACCCACGCCGATCAGAGTGTTGGGTCCATCACGAAGAATCATACTAACGTCTGCAAAATCGAGATTGATCAATCCCTCCTTGATGACCAAATCCGAAAGTCCAATCAGTGCGTTGGTTAGAAGTTCATCACCGGCAAGAAACGCTTTGGCTAACGGGATTTCAGGATAGAGTTCACTCAAACGGTCATTTCGCAGGATGATCAATGAATCAACTGATCGTTGTAATTTCTCCAAACCGATTTGAGCGTTTTGCCATCGGATGATGCCTTCTTCAGAAAAAGGCATGGTCACAACAGCTATGGTCAGAATGCCCATATCTCTGGCGATTTGCGAAACCACGGGAAGAGATCCTGTGCCGGTTCCGCCGCCAAGCCCGCATGTGAGAAAAAGCATGTCTGTCCGTTCAAGGATAGGAGTAAAGAGGGCACGGCTCTCCTCAACCGCTCGCTCACCCACAGTCGGATCTCCACCAGCGCCGAGTCCACGTGTGAGATTTTTACCAATGAGGATTCGACGATCGCACTGTGTATGAAGCAAGTCTTGCGCATCAGTATTAATGGCAACAGTTTCGATAGCGCTTGCACGTTTTTTTGCCATATGATTAACTGTATTGCACCCTGCACCGCCTGATCCTAAAACCAGAATGGTGGTCTGATAAGGTTGAATGGAAGCTTGATCGTTATCAGACATGAGATCTTGTTCTGTCATATTCTTCTTTCTGCCCCCTAAGTGATGAGAAGATCAAATTTCTCAAATCGTTCATTTCGAAAGGTTTTTCGATGTAATCGATTTCTCCCCAGTGTGATAGTGTTTTTTCAATCTCCAGCGATCCAAATGCAGTCATAACAATGACGTGCATCTTCGGGAATCGTTTTTTTACAGTTTGCAGAAGTTGGAATCCGCTTATACCTGGCATCCTGAGATCGGTTACAACAATATCGAAAGGCTGATTCGCCAACAGGTCCAGAGCATCATTTCCAGAATTGGCGCATTGCACGTCTATATCTTTACATTCATTATACAGCCGTTTGGATATGCTCCAGGTCAAATCCTCTTCATCATCAACAATGAGCACACGGTTTTTCTGCATCGGCAAGGTGTCGTTGTGTGATTGGTTCATGATGCAACAGGAAAGGCAACAATTATACCAGAGGGGATTGATGAAAATTGCCATCCTAAAATAAGATTATCATTAAGTGTTTATTTAAGTTAGGACAGAAGGATGGCTGTGGTTTTCTCGAAGAGTGTGTCAACTGCATGGTCGATTTACTAAAACAAGTGGTCGGAAACAGAACACCTATGAGAGATCGTACGATTTAAGTTTCTCACGAAGCGTGGATCTCGAAATATCAAGAATACGGGCCGCTTGCGATTTGTTACCAGAGACAGATTTAAGCACTTCGAGGATGTGATATTTTTCCGCGTCCTGCAAAGATACCTGGCCCAAAGACATTCTCGGCGTTGTTTCCAATTCACTCTCTTTCCTGAGTTCCAGCGGAAGATGCTCAGGCAACATCATGTTATCTTGACAAAGAATGACACCCCGCTCGATGACGTTTTTCAGTTCTCGCACATTGCCTGGCCATGCATATTCTGTGAGCAATTCTTCTGTTTTCGAATTGAAACCCTGAATGTGCCGATTGAATTCCCTGTTATACTCTTCCAAAAAGAGCTTCATGAGAAGCAGGATATCTTCGCGGCGATCCCGCAGGGGTGCAATGTTCACCTCCATCACCTTGAGGCGGTAGTATAGATCGTCGCGAAATTCTTTTGCACTGACTTGTTTGGCAAGATCAGTGTTGGTTGCCGCAATCACGCGGACATCGATTTTAATGTCAGATATGCCGCCGATTCGGCGAAA
The DNA here is from genome assembly GCA_964508725.1 of uncultured bacterium. Taxonomy (GTDB): domain Bacteria; phylum Zhuqueibacterota; class QNDG01; order QNDG01; family DSAB01; genus CAZDVF01. The sequence goes on from CAZDVF010000025.1 coordinate 12,112, forward strand.
AGTCTGGGTTTCAATCACACGAAGAATTTTCGGCTGAAGCGCCAGTTTCATGCTCGATATTTCATCGAGAAAAATCGTACCCCCATTAGCAAGTTCAAAAAGACCCTTTTTCATTGTTTTCGCATCGGTGAAAGCACCTTTTTCATGTCCAAAAAGCTCACTTTCAAGAAGATTGTCCGGGATGGCGCTGCAGTTGATTTTAATAAACGGTTGGGCTCCTCTGCTGCTTGAATAGTGGATAGCATTGGCGACCAGTTCTTTACCTGTTCCACTTTCTCCTTGAATAAGGACGGACGTGCGCGGTGTCTCTGCAACAATCCGAATCAGATTACGCACATTCTGAATTTCTGGACTTTCGCCGTAAATCTCATTATTGGGATGTTGACTCCGATGATCGCGGCGCAACCGAACGACTTCACGTTTGAGCTGATGGGTTTCGAGAGCTTTTTTAACCACCAGCTTCATCTCATCAAGTTCAAAAGGTTTCATCAGATAATCATATGCGCCCTTCTTCATCGCCTCGATAGCAGGCTTGGGATCGGTCAAGGCGGTCATCATTAAAACGAGTATATCGGGATCGATCTCTCGAATCTGCGTTAAAACATCAATTCCATCCATTTTGGGAAGTTTGAGATCCAGTAATACAAGGTCAATAAGCTCCTTTTGGAAAATCTGGAGCCCTTCTTCACCTGTTGGGGCGGTATGGATTTGATACCCTTCTTTTTTCAGGACTTTCGTCAAAGTGAAAAGGAGATCATCATTATCTTCAACAATGAGAATTCTGTATTGGCTCATCCGTCAAGCTCCTGTTGGTAGCATCATTGTAAATGTCGTACCTTCATTGATAGTGGAATTTACACGAATTTCTCCGCAGTGTTCTTCAACAATCCGGTAAACAATGGAAAGTCCAAGCCCAAGACCATTTGATTTGGTTGTGAAAAAGGGATCAAAAATGGTTTCAAGCTTATCCGGATTAATCCCTTCTCCGTTGTCGCTAATCAACACTTCGATAAAGTCAATATTACCATCTGGATGGTTTTTTTGATACTTTTGAATCAGGGCCTCCGAAGGATCTGTATGGCGCCTCATCGTAACATTGAGTGACCCGCCATTTGGCATGGCATCTATCGCGTTTAAAACCAGATTGAGAAATACTTGCTGCATTTGTTGGGCATCGACCATAATCCTTGGGAGATTGGTTGCAAAATGTTGATCATATGTCACAGAGGATTGATGCATCCTCTGACTGACAAGGTTGATAACTTCCTGAAAAATTTCCTGAAGATGATGTGGCTGCCGGTCCGGCGGCTTTGGTCGGGCAAATGCAAAAAATGTTTTTAACAGATCGTCCAGACGATTGACCTGTCGGACAATTCGCATCAGGTATTCGCGACGTTGATCATTGGGTTCGATTTCTTCTTCACATGCCTGTGCCAGGGTTTTAATTCCAGCCAGGGGATTCTTGATTTCATGCGCAATTCCCGAGGCTAACACACCCAGTGAAGCCAGCCTGTCCATACGCATGACTTCACTCTGCATCTGCTTGAGTTGACTAATATCTCTAAACGAGATAATGGTTCCAACTTTTTGACGTCGATTATCGATGCGATCTGTTGTGGTGAATCCGATTGCAATTTGCTTTCCTGAACGGATAGTCAGCTCTCCTTCACGGCTGTAAGGCAGCGAACCAGGAGGTGGCGGGTTGGAAATCAAGAAATCTGCTTCACGAGAATCAAGCACAAAACGAATTTGCTTCCCAAGGATCTCTTCTGCTCTCCATCCCAATATATTTTCAGCTCCGGCATTGACGGATGTGATAAATCCATCGAGATCAATGGTTAAAAGGCCCGCTTCCATACTCTGGATGATACTCTCATTGAAATTCTTCAGATCGAGAATTTCTCGTTCCATCGTGCGTTGCTCCGTCACATCACGAGCAATGCATATTGAGCCGGTAATTTCTGTCTTCTCAAAAATTGGTGACACATTGAACGAAAGAATGGGGAATGTTCCATTCCGGTTTTTCACAATCGCCTCAAATAGGCGTGCACGGCCATGACTGACCATGTCAATAGATTCCTTGGCCTTGGATCTGTCAGTTTCGACAATCAGATCGAGAAATGGCCTGCCAATCCACGACTCTTTTTGCCAACCGGTCAAGGGTGTGAAGCGATTATTGAGATAAGTAAAGACACTTTCATCATCGAGCATAAAGACAAGGTCATTGACACTTTCCAGAAGATCGCGGTATCGATATTCAGAACGTCTGACTTCCTGACGTAATTCAATATTTCGAATCGTTGTATCGTGTGACAGAAAGAGGTTTTCCAGTACATCACGAAGGCCATCAACATTCAGTGGTTGCGTAAACCAGGCTTCCAGCCCAAGATCAAATAGTTCCTGACCCAGTTTATCGCGTGTCAATCGATCTGAGAAAAGAATAAACGGGGCGCGACACAATCGATGATCGAAGGGCCGCTGAACCAAATTCAAAAATACATCCCGACCTGAGATATCTGTTGTCTGAAAGTTGCACAGAATCAGGTCCGGATCGATTGCCGGGATTTCTGAAAGCGCTTTCCTACCCGATACTGAAGAATGGATTGTTTCACCGATTCCATTAAAAAGAGCGTCAACAAGACCGCGCAAAGATGGACTGTTGTCAATCAGGTAGACCGTTCGGGATGCCAGGGGACTTGTCATTTCGACTCCCAAATCTCTTACTCGGCTTTCGGCAAAGTGAAGGAGAAAACAGATCCAACACCGAGTCGGCTGGTGACCTTGATTGTTCCATCGTGCTGCTCCACGATCTCTTTTGCCAGTGAAAGACCCAGACCTGATCCATCGATAGAATCGCTTCCCTCAGATTCTGTAACCCGAAAGAACTTTTCAAAAATTCGCGGAAGAGCTTCCTTGGGAATGCCATACCCGTTATCAATGACATTGACTGTGAGGATTCCATCCTCCTCTTTTACTTCAAGTCCGATTTTGGAATTATCAGGGCTGTATTTCACGGCATTACTGAACAGGTTCAGCAAAACCTGCTCAATCAAATCCTGATCGCCAAACGCAAAGGGCAATTCAGCTGGCATGTATGTTGTTACTTCGATTTGTCGTTTGGTCGCCTGGCCGCTGTAAGTTTCTTTGATCTTGTCAATGAGTTGCCGTAGATCAAAGGGACTTTTATGAATTTCTGTTCGCCCTGCTTCGAGACGTGATAAATCGAGGAATTTATTCACCAAATCGGTCAATCGTGTTGATTCGGTAAGAATCACCTGAGCATATTCTCGCGTAGGGTCATCGGGCAGATCAGATTCGAGAAGCAACTCACTAAATCCATAGATGGATGTCAAGGGTGATTTGAGTTCGTGGGCCACCATCGAGACCAATTCGGTTTTAATTCTGTCTGCTTCCTTCTCTTTGGTGACATCTCGGATGATGGTGACAACGCCGACCAGATGGTCATCCCTGTCGTGGATGCGGGCGGCATGCGCCTGAAAATATCGCTTCTCTCGCGTGCCAGTAATCTCCAGACTGAACTCGGCAGTGCTTTGCGTTTTACCCTCTCTGATCTCCTTTAAAAGGGACAGAAGGGATTCGTTTTTTATAAATGACTGGACCGGTTTGTTTCTCACACTCCGTTCGTTGAGGCTGAACCACTTTTCCATCACGATGTTGATCTCAGCAAT
>CAZDVF010000026.1:0-15551 GCA_964508725.1 uncultured bacterium
TGGTGTTTCAAGCTTGCCACAGCGGCCGTATTGAACACCGGCCACAATATTACCACCACTATAGGAGTGGGAAATGGGTGTAACGCTCCGACTCTCAGTGCCGAGAATATTCACCACACAGACTTTCGATTTCTTGGTAACCAGTTCTTCCAGGGAATAGACTCCCACGAAATATGGAAACGGTTTTGTCATTCTCTGTTTCATGATCCTCTCACTTTTCTTATGCGTATAGGAAAAGCCTGTCAGGCTGCATACGCTTTCATTCCTTTGGATCCCCACCAGGAATCGATCCTCTTGGCAAATTCGAGCACCTCGATCATAGAGGTGTCATGACCAAACATCTTGTAGGGCAGTTTCAGGGTGTCGAGGATATCCTTGGCATAATACATCCCTTTAATAAGGTGGGGACCGCCCCTGCCGATAACTGTGTAAATGGGACGCTTTCCATACTCGGCGATCTCGTCCCGCAGGGCATCGAATATGCCTTTAAACGTGACATAGATATCGGTGTTGTTGGCCTTGCCGCCGATGAGTAATAGGACATTGGCCTGTTTCAGCCAATGCCTGAACACGATGCGCGCGATGGAGTACATCTTCTCATAAGGTGGATTACCGCCAAAATCGGACGAAAAAATGGCCCGTTCTTCAAGAATCTCGGTAGCCGCAGAATTGGCGCCACCGCCAAACATAAAGGGAATGATAGCGCCGCCAGCATTCATCTCAAGCACATCACTCTGTCCCTGGTACGTTCTGAGCTGGTTGATTTCCGCTTCGAACTGGGTGATATCCGACTGAAATATCATCGAAGGAAGACCCACACGCTTCCATGCGGGATTATCTTGGTCGAACGCAGCCTTTAAATCGCAGGCAACAGGCAGATAACGCTGGCCAATCCGCTTCATCAGGATAGGATTCAGCTCAATAGTCGTCAGGCCGTAATTATCATACAAGTCCCACAATTTCGGCAGGTGCTGGACCAAGGGTGAGATGAAATGCTCGGGACATCCGGTATCACCCAACGCATTGGTGATGTCAAACGATTTGATACCGATCAAAGGATCGATCCAGATAACCTTCTTTTTATCAAGCGGCAGGCTTTCCACTTCGACACCTCCCCACGGCGTGATGGTAAAGATCGGCTTGCGTAGGAGCGTGGATCCTGTGATGCTGAAGTAGATTTCATTGTCCGAGGGGATGTATTCTTCAAAGGTCACGCCATTGGCACGCACGATTTTATTGCCGTATGTGTGGGTTGAAAAGTAGAGCTCCTCCTTGGCTTTCATCGCGTCGGTGACATTGTCAACGATCCGGACAAGACCAGCCTTGCCTTTCTTGCCTACACCGCCGTAAAACACTGGTTTAATTACGATCTTGCCATACACGTCCAACATTCGCTGGATCTGGTCTTTGGTAGCCCCGCCACCAAGGGTCTCGGCAACAGGGAACTCAACCAGATCAAGCAGCTTGGTTCCATACTTAAGTCCTGAAATTTGCATGGTGCTATTCCTTATTTAAAACTGATTTTAAACAATTGCATACAAAACAAGCCCCACAAGGAGTGGGGCTAATGTATTGTTTTTACTTTGTCGGGGCGGTGAGATTTGAACTCACGGCCTCCTGCTCCCAAAGCAGGCGCGCTAACCGGGCTGCGCTACGCCCCGTGTTGATTCAGCAACCAACTGGTTCAAGGACAGGATATAACTGGCCATCTTGCGAAAAGCCCGTCCTCTGTGACTGATAGCGTTCTTTTCTTCCGTCGACATTTCTGCGAACGTTTTACTTTTTTCTGGCACATAAAAGAGGGGATCGTATCCGAAACCGTTTAAACCTCGGTAATTTTCGAGAATCACGCCTTCACAACTCCCCTCAACCCAATGCTCGTCGTTGTCGCTTGCCAGGGCGACAACACATCGAAAACGGGCTGTCCGCTTCGCAGAAGGGACACCCAAAAGAAGCTGAAGTAATTCGGCATTATTGCTGGCATCATCACATTCAGAACCAGTGAACCGAGCTGAATGCACACCCGGTGAGCCATCCAGTGCATCCACTTCAAGGCCCGAATCATCGGCGATAGCCGGAAATCCCGTCCAACGATGCGTCGTTCGGGCTTTGATTAACGCGTTTTCGAGAAACGTATCGCCATCTTCGATAATCTCTCCATCGATAGAGAGGGATGCCAGCGACGCCAGTTTAACACCAACATCCCGGAAAATCTCTTCAATCTCCCGGACCTTACCCTGATTCCGCGTCGCAAGAACAATGCGATGGATTGGGCTGGACAGCATAAATCTTCAATCAGCCGGTTATCTGATTCTCGTTACATTTACACACACCGACAAAACGATGTCTGAAACGCCAGGCTTTGGTTTCTGGCGACTGCTCTGATGTAATCAGCTTCACCATCATTTTGGATTCGCCACATTCTGAGCAATGTCTGCTTGAATCCTTCACGGTTTTATTCATTTTATCAGCAAAAGACTTGATCTTTGCCATTGAAAAATCTCCTTGTACATTACCGATATTTGGGTATTGAATTTGTGAAAGCCTGCATCACTTATTTCTTTCAAATTTATCATCACTTGATAAAAAGATCGAAAAATGTGACCTTCCGGTTCCATCCCTTACGTTCATCAGTAAACGATCCACCGCCAGAGGCGGTGGCTTTAAGACACCCTGCGAAGCCGGGGGGCTTATAGTAGGCAGGTATCTGCCTCCAGTTTAGGATCGAGAACCACTGGCAGAGCCTGTGGTTTGAAGATCAATCAGATCAATTCACCCTCAGTGAAGAAAGTGGATAATCATTTTTTACATTGTATCCTGTGCTCTGTCGTCCCATGAAATATCTTTCAGCCGCTGTGTCATACGGATACGATCGAGAGCCGATTCAAAATGGACAGCCAGCGATTCCAACACCTCTCGCGATCGTTCACTGTATTGATCACTATCACGGCTCTCGATGCTCAGACATCCCCAAGCTTGCTCACCTCGCCCGAGAGGAATGCCCAAATAAGCATGCAAACCGTGCCGACCGTCCTCGTTTCTACAGTAACGCGGGCGGATATATTCTCCTTGCTCAATATCTGCGATGACCAAAGGTATTTTCCGCCGAATCACCCAGCCGTTGAGTCCTTCTTCGAGAGGAAAACAATGACCCCTGTCAAAATTGTCGACCTGGCCGTAAACATGTCCAATGACACCCTGTTCATTTTGCCGAAAACAAAGCGTCAACCGATCGAAGAGGAATAGCCTGCGGATGTATTGAACAAAACAGAGAATCGCGCTCTCTTCATCTTCCACTTTCTGAATCACACGAGCCAATTCAAGATGAATTTGTGCGACAACCTGATCTGTCTCTGATTGCAATCCGCGATGGCAAATGGTCATCACATGCGAGATCAATCCACCGCAACGGTCAAGGAAATCCTGGTCTTCTTCACCAAATCCATCCGTTGCCTCGCTGCCCAGAGCCAGAACACCAATCACCTTATCCTGCCTCTTAACCGGAACGCCTAAAAATGAGCGGATATCTGATCCGGGAATACCGCTCAATGTGGTACCAATAGGCAAATTCCCCTCAATGATTGCCTCCCTGTTTCTAACAACCAGGCTGGTTAAATCATTCTCCATCACAAAAGAGCGGTTTGTATCGTTACCCGATTCACTATTGCCTGCTTGAAATTCGATCCCTCTTGTGCCCTTTTGCAGATAGAATCCGGCACAATCGGCTACAATTGCGTTTCGAATCACGTGTAGAAATGCAACAACGAATTGTTTGAATGCGCTGCTGAATCCATCCCACGAAGTGTCATCATGCTCTTCTTCGGAAGACTGACCTAAAACGTCAAATGCCAATTCGTCATCATCGGACTGGGAAGGCCATAACGCTGTTGCTGGAGAGATACCAAAGAAATAGACAAACAGGGCAATGCCAATGAACAGAAGGCCTTTAATCAACAAGCCAGTTAAAATTTGTTGGGAGACTGGGAGAAAAAAACCGACGGCAACTGCCAAAAGAAGAATCACCGAAATAAGAATCGGAGGTTTTTTTCTGACCGAGCCCTTCAACGTCCCTCCAAACAGACAGATATCATCCTCGAAAGGATGGTACTAAGATAATAAAATTCAGGGCAAAGTCAATAAAAAAACCCGCCCGCTCTATTGCTGTTATAAGAATGGTGCATGCCGTTCCAATCCTCAAACCATCAGGCACCCTGATTGACCAGCCATACTCAATAGTGATAGGATATCATTCTTCTGAGATTTCTTATACTCAAGGTATACAGGCAGGGATTATGGTACGATCAGTTAAAAAATCCGTTTTGATTTGGCCCACGGAGCATAAACCACACGCACTGTGTGGAGAATTTCGCGAGATCCATTCTTGACAGTAAATGATACACTTTTATCGGGGATAGAAGACCGAACCCATTCAGCCAGCTGCCCGGCATCACGGACAACACGGCCTTCGAATGCCACGATGGTGTCACCTACACAGATTCCGGCTTGCATTGCCGGACCGCCGGATTTAACTGAAACAGTACGGACACCCTTGATCTGGTTTCCATCCAGATTGACAGCGGAAATCCCGATCCAGCCCTTACCTTGCTTCATCCGATGCACCATTAAATCGACGGCTTGTTGGACAAGTTCAATAGGAAATGCCACACCCAAATCTTCTCCGGCATCCTGGTTGGCTCCGGTATCGTATAAAATACGTCCTGCCAGAACACCAACCACACGACCCGCCTGGTCAAAGACAGGGCTTCCGCTGTTTCCCGGAGGAACAATACCTCCCAATCTCAACATTCCATCCCGACGACGTCCCAGAAATGAACTCAAGGTTACTGAGGGGAAAACACCCAGTGAATTCCCGACGACAAGAAGTGGCATTTTTGATTTGAGGTCAGTGGAAAAGCCTGATTTAAGCGCATATAATCCAGACCTCTCAAGCTTCAATAGGACAAGTTCTGACTTGCTGTCAGAATGGACAACCCATGCTGCTTCCGAGCGTCCATCAACAAACGTGACAACAATACTGTCACCCTGCCCGATCACACTCTCGCGGGTTAGGATATAGCCCTCCTTGTCGTATATGAATCCGGATCCAACCCAGCACTGCTCGCCCTGTTGGTTCTGACCGTATGCTTGAATGCTGACAATAGAAGGCAACACACGCTGGACGAGCCGCGCCATCTCCGAATAACATGCAGGATCCGTCAAGGAAAAAGTCTGCGCTCTGATCATGCCATGCATCGCGGCAAGAAGAAAATAGAGCAACGGGTGTCGGTTAAAGTGGCTCCTGAGCATTCTGGGGCTCTTAAAAACTGACGGGTATGACGTGATGTCGAAGATTCCGAACCGTATCGGGACGCAGAAGAGAATCTTGCTGCGCGATCAACTGATCGATGGTCGAACCAGCATACGGCCCGGAAAGTGGTTGGGTATAATCATCTATGACGTAGTGGATCTGCCCTGAGAAATCGGTTTCAGGCGGAGTAACAGACCGAGAAATATTAGAAGAGGGCTGTGGATTGTCAAACAACGTGGTTTGATTTCGAACCATCCAGAATCCAGCGACTAGAACAATCGCACCCACGCCAAACGCAGGAATCCACCGCGCGCGACCAGAGACGAACATCTCACTTCGCCGGCGTTTGCCAGCTTTCTCTCGCCGGATTCGATCACGAAGGACAATCGTAAACGCCTCGGATGCTTCGATACAAGAGAGCGTTCTCAATCGCGATCGCAATACACCAAGCTGACTAACCATTTGTCTGCAACTTGAACACGACTTGAGATGAAGCTCAAGCTCTCTCAATTGCATGCTGTCCAGTTCACCATCGATGTAACTCGAGATGTGTTTTTTGAACCGTTGACAAGGCGTCATAAGCAGTCTCCAACCATTCAGGTTTAATCTAAAAGATGCTTTAATTTATCTTTCAGTCTCAGTCTTCCCCGATTCACTCGAGACTTAACAGTGCCGATTGGGATCTTTAAAATGTGACTGATTTCTTCGTAAGAAAAGTCCTGAACATCGCGCAGAACGATCACTTCTTTAAATTTGGGTGGAAGGGCATCGATCTCCTTCCTGATGATATCTTCTTTCATTCCTCCATCAACGACACCATCAGGCAAACGCTCCGGATCGGGCAAATCAAAATCTTTGTTTTCATAACCCATCCGGCTGATAGACAGGATGCGCCGGCGGCGCCGGCGTCTCAGCTCTGTCTTGGCCAAATTGCTGGCTATGGTGTAAATCCACGTTGAGAACCTGGCGATGTTCCGATACATGTGCTTATTTCTGAAAACCCGTAAGAACGTTTCCTGTATGACATCTTCAGAATCGATCCGATCTCCCAGATAATGATAGACAAAGTTAAGAAGTTGATCCTTGTAACGACGAACGATTTCTTCAAACGCGTATACATCACCATCTTGGAAACGGGCGATCAATTCCTCGTCCGTCGGAACGCAATGCGTTTCTTTCGACTTCTGATGTATTGCTTTATCTAACAAATTCGATCCTAAAAAGTTCCAATTAAATGTCAGGATGTTGATCTAAAGAATGGTTTCATACGACGCACCCGGACAAGGTCCATCATAGCCAGGATTAAAACAGTCAGCGGCTTGGCATACCCTGTTTTCAATGCAAGATCAGCCTGTTTAAGTGTCTCGATTGCTGATGCCAGATCATCTGCAGAAAAATGCCTGGCTTGCTCAAGATACAGCTTGGCGAAAAAGGGTCGCAGTTTGAGGCTTTTTGCCACTTCGGACGGTGCATTTCCGCGATCAAGTAACAGTCGAATGTGCGTCATTAGCAGAATCCGTTGACTCAGGGTCACAATGAGACCGACAGGTGATTGACCCGACTCAATAAGGTGCTTCAGGATGTCAATACTTTTATCGAGCCGCCGCTGGCCGATGGCGTCGGCAAGCTCCCACGCATTGAATTGTCGCGAACTTCCCGCTATATCGCTAACCTCGGTCATCGTTATGGTTTTTTTATCCCAGATAAAGGTGAGCAGTTTTTCGATTTCGTGATGAAGCGCCCACATTGATGTTCCGACTTGCTGAACAAGAAAACATGCCGCTTCCTGCGAAATGGACACGCTCTGTTTGGAAAGTTTTTGCCTGACCCACGTGATGGCCTGGTTTTCGTAAAGTGGCCGACACTCCGCCCAGCAATAGTTTTTCGTCAGAGCAGCGTAAAGCGATTGCCGACGATCGACTTTATTGGCTGTTAGAACAAGAATTGTGGAGTCAAGTGGATTCTCCACATAATCGGCGATCCGTTTTTTATCTGTTGGATTCAGACGCTGGATCGATTTCACAATGACGACACGGCGGTCAGCCATCATGGGAAAAGATGACGCGGCCTGAACTATGGTCTCACCGTCTGTCTGCTCACCCTGATACAGATCGAAATTAAAATCACGTGTTGCCGGATCGACCATCTTCTGGACAATGCTCTTCACAAGCGTATCGATGAGGTACGGCTCGTCACCGAAGAAAAAATATACCGGCGACGTCTTGCCGGATTCGATATCACGTAAAATATCCCTGATCTCCACAGACAATCAACCTATATCTATGACGAAAACAGGATCAATGATGCAATAGCCATGGCCGCTGTATATAACGAGAAAAGCCAGAATACTTTCCGTTTTAAAACCAGCTTGAGCAGAACAAGAAACAGATAACTGAACACGACCGAGAGAGTAAATGCCAGGATGAGTATTCTCCAGTTAGCCATCACAAAAGTCATGTTGTCCACTTCAGATAATTTGAAGACCAGCGCGCCAAGGATAGCGGGTATCGCCAAAGAAAACGAATAATAGGCAGCGTCATCCTTTCGAACACCCGTTAAAAGAAGAGACGATATTGTTGCGCCGGAACGGGAAACGCCTGGCAAAATGGCCAATCCCTGAGAAAATCCAACCAACAAAGCGATCGTCCATCGCTTGTTACTCACGGTCTGTTTCGAGTCGGTATTTGCAAAATATGTTGAAAACAGAATCACTGTTGTAAGTAGATACGTCAAAAAAAGAACGGCTGGCCTCTGGACACTGAGTTCTATGGGATCCTTGAGAAACAGGTAAAATACAAACGTTACACTGGTAGAAAGGATGAGATAGACGACAAATCGGGTATCCGGCTTGCTTTGCTTGTGCTGACTCCATTCTGTTACCATACCACGCACAGTCCCCATCAGTCGCTGCCGGTAAAAAAATACAATGGCGATCAGGCTTCCGACATGAAGGACAATGTCAAAAACAACTGGGATATCACGAATTCCAAATACACCTTTAAGAAAGAGCAGATGCCCCGAAGAAGAAACGGGCAAGAATTCAGTCGCTGCCTGTACAAACGCAAGAATAAGATAGAACATGAACCGGACCTCTGTCAAAAAAAGACGAGACGAATCGAGAATAGCAAGACAATGTTAGAATTCGATACGCACAGATTATCCACTTGTTATCAATGGATGGAGAGGACGAAAAAAAAGCGCCATCAGCAGAACGTTTAAACCCCGTTTCGACTTTATTGAAAAGTGACAGGATCTTCCGGATTCTGCGCCCAACAATACAGTCAAATTTAATAAAAATATAGGGGATTTCGGAGCAAGATGCAAGGGAAAATCAATTGGACGACTTCTTGGAAAAGGATGAACTTATAGGAAACAATCATTAACTGAGGGATAGATCGCAGTAGAGACGGATTCTTACAACAGGATTCGTCCTCCGGCAAAAAATAATAGAAAGACATTGTTGGGATTGTCTTTGAAAACGTAATAAAAATTGACCTCTGTAAAAAGACTGACACGCCACGAGAGCGCACTGGAAAATCCCAACCCGCTACAGGCAAAAAAACCGTTCTCGGTATCGCGCGGCACAGGTTCTTCAAATTCAAATCCGTTCCGTTCAGCCAGCAGACGGATCTCGCCACTCTTGTAAAGTGCGTATCCTCCACCGGCAGTCAGATAGAGTCCGCCCCATCCAATATGTTGTCGCAGATGGGTTGAGACCATCCCGATTGGCATGACGCCCTTTGTCTTGTTGAGTGTGCCATCTGGGCCAAACTGCGGCGCCAATTCCTCTTTCATTCCATCTGTGTCGGGACGAAATGTCTGGTAGGTCAAGCGAACGACGAGTTGCGTACTGCCCGTGATGGCGAGTCCAATCTCGCCGCCGAAGCCAAGCCCGGGAGCAAAGTCATCCATGAAGACGAGGGGATCGTCTTTCCAAAGAGGGATTCCCACTGTGCCGAAACCACCCAAAGAAAGTCGTCCGCTTAAAAACTGGGCTTGAACCTGTGGCGCAAGCCAGAACAGCGCCAGTCCGGAAATCAGCAAACGAACGGACCTCATTTTCATCGTATCCCTCTTCCTTAAAAAACAACGGGGACGGCTTCAACATGAACCGAAGCCATCCCCGTTTGAACACTCATTCAGCAACTACAGCCCGATTCGAATGCCGCCCATGGCCGTGATAAACGAGATCTTCTCGTCTTCGGTCTGCAATGCCTCAACGCCTTCGATCTCGACAAAAGTGTAGTGATACTTGCCTTCTGCGAACAGGCTTAACTTTGGCCCCATCTTGATCTCAAAACCAAGACCGCCGTTAATGCCAAATCCGGTTTCGGCATCTTCGCCTTCGATTGTTTCATCAGGTATGACTTGTCCCGGAACAGTGATTTTAACCGTCATATCTTCCGGCTTGAACGAATAATACCCGCCTCCTGCGGTGAAATAGAGTTGCATAGATGCATCCGGCTGACTCAGATACCGGACAAAATTCGCGGAGATGATCGTGGTTTTCACGTTGCCGCCTTCCATTTCGACAGTCGCGCCGGCAACCGGAATCATGCCCGCCATTAAATCTGTAAAAGCATCCGCATCGACCTTGAAGGACTGGAGAGTGAAACTGCCGACAAGGCTGTTCATCTCTGACAGATTGTACTGAAACATCCCGCCAAATCCGATGCCCATTCCATAATAGTCTTTAAAAAACTCGCCGCCCATGGGCATGCCCATGCCGCCAAAACCGCCGACGGTCAAGGTTCCGGCTTCACGCTGCGCGTACGCCATTGTCAATGGCATGATGCCGATTAACAGCACAATGATGCAACATGTGGTTTTACGCATTTTGTCTCCTTTCCCCCGACTGGGGTAGAAACTATTGATTCAGTCTGTAGATCACGCCGGCAAAGATGCCCCAGTAGTCCCAGTCGCCGGCCATAACATAACGGAACTCACCAATGCCGTCCAGTTGCGGAGAGAGCGCATATTTTGCGCCGCCCGCGATGTGAATAGCCAGGTCAGTATCGGAATGAGTATCCTTTTCAGTATGACCTGTTAAGGGATTCTCGAATTCAGACTTTGCGCTTGCCCGATTGAATCCCAGGCCGCCGCCGGCGAAGGGACGAAGCTGTTCGCCTTCCGGTTTGAAGTAGTATTTTGCAATGGCAGCAACGCTGATGCTGCTGACGCTAAAATCTAGACCATGCTCATCATAGCTCTTCGACCAGTAAAGCAGTTCGGCTTCGAGTCCGACATTGGGCATGATGGTGCCCAGATCGGCGACGCCGCCGAAACCAAATGTAGAGTTTTCATCTCCTTCAGGATCCAGATAGCCAACCTTGGCGCCGACGCCCATCAGGCCGATATTGGCCTGTCCGTACACTGCCGAAGCCAGAATGAATAGAATGACAACTGTTCCAATTGATATCATACGCGTTTTCATTGGTCCCTCCTTCTCCATGTCATTGTATGTGGGATTGATTCAACAATTCTCAACGTGTTGCGTGCGATTGATCACCTCCTTTTCAAACCAATATCTTTTTTCTGTAACATTCCGACGCTTGAAATATGCCGATTTCATCTCTCAATGTCAAGTCTTTTCGGCCTTGAGTCCCAGGACAGCCATCATCCGTCCGGTCTGACCTTTTTCGCGACGATACGAGTAAAACCACGCGGCATGACAGGCTGTGCAAAGTCGGCTTTCGGTTATGTTTTTTAATTGGAGGCCCGAATCGATGAGTTGACCTGAATTGACACTCAGGAGGTCGAGTCGGTTGCGGATGAAATGCTTTGAGGAAAAGTGCTGGGACACATCCTCACCTACTTCATAACAACATGGACCAATGGACGGCCCGAGACAGGCGATTAAATCTGCCGGGCGGGATCCATATTCAGTTTGCATCAGGCGGACAGCCTTCGCTGCAATCTGTAACGCCGAACCCCTCCACCCGGCATGAACCAATCCCAGTGCTTGCTTATTCGGATCATAAAGATAGACAGGAAGACAGTCGGCAACCTGAATGGTCAAAACAACTCCGGGCTTGTTAGTGACGAGTCCATCCGTCTCCGGAAACCGTCCGGGATGCGTAACAACAACAACATGACCGGCGTGCACCTGCTCAGGAATAGCTACATCGGTCTGACGCACATCCAGCGCCTGGAAAAAACACCGCCGGTTTTTATAAACTGCGTCCGGACTGTCTGTCGTGGACCCGCCCAGATTGAGTGTGTCAAAAGGTGAACGACTGGCACCGCCCTTTCTTGTGCTGAACGCATGATCGATCCCATGCCTTCCGAAAAGAGGTGCGAACCGGCCCACATAAAGCGAATTGATCTTTTGAAAAAACATCACGAAATGCGTAAACGCCAGGAATGAATTGGTTTCAATCCGCTTGAAGTGGACAGTTTTGAAAAAACAGATACAGCCCAAAAGGGATCGTGATCCGAATTACATCGCGGAAGGGTGATCATCATCAGACCAATCCACCATTTACTTGATGGGAATCAACCGCTCGCCGCGGTATTGTAGAATCCGCAGGGAGGTATTGACCCGATTGTCGTTAAGTGAAATTGTCCCCCGAACGCCAACAACCTCACGCATGGCCGATAGAGCATTCCGGACATCATCTCGCGTCAGGATAGCGCCTTCCGTTAAACTGTCGATCAATCGGGCCGTATCGTATCCATACAATTCCATCCGTTCCGGCGTTTTACCCTTGGCAGCCCGGAAGGCATCCCGAAAACGGAAAAACCGAAAATCTGATGGATCGATGAAGTAATCGGTCACAAATATGGCTCCATCCACATAGCGGCTGTTTTCCTTGAGCAGCTCTTCCTGGTGCCATGACGATCCACCAAGAATCTGCGCTTGGATATTGTGGAAAGCCAGCTGCGGGATAACGTAAGCCAGGTCTTCGCTCATCACCGGCAAGAACACACCATCGATGGACGTCACGGCCAGATCAGTGGAATCGACCAGTGAAGGCGTCCTCTGCTTCACATAGATGATGCCGTCCTGAACCTGTTGTTCAGCATAAAACGTATCAAATTCCATTTCCGGTACATATACCAGGGTCGAATCGGTAAACATCCGGCGGATACCCGCCTCACGCATGGCTTCGAATTGGGCGCGCATGTCCTTCGTGCCCTCGAAATACCACTTCTCGGCGAGAATCTCTCCCCCAAGCTCCCGGATAGTCTCGACAAACGCGTTGTGCATTGACTCTCCGTACGGATTGGCCGGCGCGAGCACGGCAAAACGTTGGAGTCCCAGCCCGTTCACCGCATAGTCAGCCAGCGCCTGGGCGCGGACTTCGAGACTGCTGTTAAGCTGAAAAATGGATGGGCCGAGGGTTGTAATGCCGTTCAACGTGGCTGTGGGCGCCAGCAGCGCAACGCCGCTGGCCTGAGCCACCGCTCCGATGGCAGCGGTCATGTCACTGTCCAGTTCTCCGATGATGGCCATGATATCTGGATTACGACACAAAGATTGCGCAGCTTTAATCGCGTCAAGAATTTGTCCGCGGGAATCTCGCAACGTGAGCTGAATCTGCGTCTCGACATTTTTATTGTGCTCGTCAACGCCGAATGTGAGACCCTCCAGAAGCGCTTTACCTTGTTCTGCCATGGGGCCGCTTAAGGGGAGAATCACGCCGATCTTCACCACATCGCTGCCCTGCTGCCGAGCCCGTCTGAGCAGCGCTTCCATGCGGCTGCGCAGGTTGCTTTCTGGATAGGTCGCCAGGAAATCGTCAAGGATTTGCCTGGCTGACTGAAAGCGTTGATTTTCCAGATCCCGCTGAGCCAGCCGAACTGTCACAGCCGCCCGGCTTCGTTCACCTGTCACTGTATCGAGAAGCAAGCGAAGTGCAGCGGCATCCAGTTTGTAATCCATCATATCCGAGGCGTGCTGCGCCGCGATCTTCACCAGTCGATGATCAGAGCTGCTCTCAACAACTTGTAACAAAAAGCGAATGGCTTCTTCAAACCGGTCCTGCTTGAAGGCAACAGAGGCCATGCCATATCGGGCGTAATCTTTGTAGCGGCTGTCGGGATGCTCCTGAATAATGCGGTGATAGAGGTCGCTGGAACGGTAAAGTGAACCCAGCTTTTCAAGCGCCTTTGCCTGCATTAAAAGGGACGCTGTCGTGCGGGCGTGGCCTGAGTTTTCACGGTCGAGCTGCCTGAGATTGTTCAGGCATGCCTGGAATTGTCCGGTTTTGTATAAGTCGACAGCGTGATAAAAGAGGCTGTCAATTGCCTGCTGACCTTGCGGTGTCGCAGTTGCTGCAAACGCACTCACAAGGATGATCAGAATAGTGATCCGGGATAATTTTCGCATCGATGTGTTCCTCATGTTCACTCGACGGTCACGCTTTTGGCCAGATTTCTCGGCTGATCCACATCGCAGCCTTTCAGTACGGCCGTATGGTAGGCCAACATTTGAAGGGGGATGACTGTCAGAAGCGGCGAAAGGCATGTAATGGTCGACGGCACCTCAATGACTTCATCCGCTTTCTGGCGGACTGTTTGATCCCCTTCATTCACCACAGCCACAATCCAGCCGCCGCGGGCCTTGACTTCTTCAATGTTGCTGACAACTTTCTCATAAACAGGATCTTTCACAGCGATGAAGACCACCGGCATGTTCTCGTCAATCAGCGCAATGGGACCGTGCTTCATTTCAGCGGCAGGATACCCTTCAGCGTGGATGTACGAGATCTCTTTCATCTTCAACGCCCCTTCCAGCGCCACAGGATAGTTGAATCCCCTGCCCAAATAGAGGGCGTTCTTATGTTGGGCCATTTTCTCGGCAATCTGGCGGATATGATCGGACCGGCTCAACAGATCGCGGATTTTCTCAGGCAGGACAGCCAGCTCCCGGGCGATGGTTTGTCCCTCTTCGGCTGATAGCGACATTCGTCTGCCCATGGCCAGGGCCATGAGTGTCAATGCCACGATCTGGGACGTAAATGCCTTGGTAGATGCTACGCCGATCTCGGGGCCCGCGTGGATGTACACGCCGGCGTCAGTCTCCCTGGCAATGGTGCTGCCCACGACGTTGCACAGTCCGAGAGTCAAAGCGCCTTTTCGACGGGCCTCGCGCACGGCCGCGAGTGTGTCAAGGGTCTCGCCGGATTGTGTGATAGCCAGGATGGTGTCATGTTTGGACAGAATCGGATCTCGGTAGCGAAACTCGGAGGCGTATTCCACTTCGACCGGCAAATGGGCAAGCTTTTCCATCAGGTATTCACCGAGAAGTCCGGCATGCCACGACGTACCGCAGGCAGTGATAACAAGTCGCTGACTGTTCAAGATCCGGTCCCAGCATATTTCAAGTCCGCCCAGTTTGGCGCTGCCCTCATCCAGAAGGAGCCGTCCCCGCATGGTATCGCGCGTTGTTTCGGACTGTTCATGGATCTCCTTGAGCATGAAATGGGGATACCCCCCCTTCTGGATCTGCGTCAGATTAAAGGGAAGGGTTTCCACCGATTTGGAGACCGCCTCGTCTTGAAGCGTGCGAACCTCCACATCGTCTGAACGGACAATGGCCATTTCGTCGTCAGAGAGATAGATCACTTTCCGCGTATGCTCAACGATGGCTGATCCGTCGGATGCAATGACCGACTCGTCATCCCCCACTCCAATAACCAGAGGACTTCCCCTGCGCGCTGCGAACAGTCGGTCGGATTCATGCGTTGTCAGCACGGCGATGCCGAAGGTCCCCTGCACAAGACCCAGCGCCTTTTGAAGCGCCACAGCCATGTCCCCGTCGTAGAACATCTCGATCAGATGGACCAGAACCTCGGTATCTGTTTCGGTCTTGAAATGATGCCCTTTGGTAGCAAGCTGCGATCGCAATATGCCGTGGTTCTCGATGATCCCGTTGTGAACCAGGGCAATGTGTCCGCTGCAATCGTCGTGGGGATGGGCGTTGATTGTGGATGGCACACCGTGAGTGGCCCAACGTGTATGGCCGATACCAATGGTGCTGAGGGGACTCTCTTTCCCGATCAACTGTTCAAGATCGGCGATCTTCCCCTCCCGTTTACGAATCCACAGCGCATCATCTTCAAGTATAGCGACGCCGGCAGAATCGTAACCCCGGTATTCCAGACGCTTCAAACCTGTAATCAGGAGTGGCAGCACACGTTTATGTCCGATGTATCCGACAATTCCACACATAACTTGTCGTTCTCCCCATTCCAGAATTCAGTAAACAACCACCCGCAAAGCAGGCACGTCAGTGCTG
>CAZDVF010000027.1:0-15212 GCA_964508725.1 uncultured bacterium
AGCGCATTCCCCGTGGCTTGCCGCGGGGAGCTTCAATTCATTTTTACATGATAATTGTTTTTTCTCAACATTCATATGCGATCGTTTTTCCGAAAGGAATCACACGTTTATCAGAGGAATTCGACTGGAGATGAATGTTTTCTTTCTGTTACCCATTCAATTTACTGAAGAGATGACACTGTTCATATTACACAAATTGACCAATAAGGAGAGGATAACATGAGCACGCTAGATCCGACGAAGATGAAAGATTGGGAGATCGCGGAAGCAGCTGAGAAAAACATGAAGACTGTATTTCAGCTTGCGAAAGAACTGGGTCTTGAAGAAGAAGAATTAATACCTTACGGGCATTATGTTGGTAAACTTGATTATATCCGTATTTTAAATCGTCTGAAAGATAAACCCAATGGCAAGTATATTGAAGTCACTGCCATTACGCCGACTCCGCTAGGAGAGGGAAAGTCGACAACCGCGATGGGATTAATACAGGGACTGGGAAAATTAAACAAGAAAGTTATCGGAGCGATCCGCCAGCCATCTGGTGGGCCGACATTTAATATTAAAGGATCAGCCGCCGGAGGCGGGCTGGCGCAATGCATCCCCTTAACCGATTTTAGCTTGGGACTCACAGGTGATATTGACGCGATAACGAACGCGCACAATCTGGCGATGGTCGCCTTAACCAGCAGGATTCAGCATGAATTTAACCAGACAGATAAATTTTTAGAGAAAAGAAATATAAAGCGATTAAATATCGATCCTCGTAATATAGCCATCGGCTGGGTCATGGATTTTTGTGCACAGGCACTGCGTGAGATGATTATCGGAATTGGCGGTAAAATGGATGGATTTTTGATGAGGAGTGGATTCCAGATCACTGTTTCGTCAGAAATTATGGCCATTCTTGCGGTATCAACCAGCCTGAAGGATATGAGAGAGCGCATGTCAAAAATTGTCGTGGCTTATGATAAATCCAAGGCAAAAAATCCGATAACCACAGGTGACCTTGAAGTTGATGGCGCCATGACAGCCATCATGGCCAAAGCGATTAATCCCTCATTATTGCAGACACTCGAAGGCCAGCCTGTTCTGGTGCACGCAGGACCTTTCGCTAATATTGCCATCGGACAGTCCTCCATCATTGCCGATCTTCTTGGATTGAAATTCGCGGATTACCATGTGACAGAAAGCGGATTCGGCGCGGATATCGGTTTTGAAAAATTCTGGAATTTGAAATGCCGGTTCAGCGGACTTATTCCCAATTGTTCGGTTATTGTGGCGACGATTCGTGCCCTGAAGATGCATGGCGGCGGACCCAAGGTTACACCTGGCAAAGCCATCGACAAGGTGTATACAGAGAAGAATATTGAATTGGTGGAAAAAGGATTGGAAAACCTGATCGCCCACATTGAAACAGTAAAAAAGAGTGGCATTCCGCCGGTTGTGTGCATCAATCATTTTTACACTGACAGTGATGAAGAAGTGCAAGCCGTGAGAAAAGCGGTCGAAGCTGCCGGTGCAAGGGTTGCATTAAGCAAGCATTGGGAAAAAGGCGGTGATGGGGCCATCGAATTGTCCGAGGCGGTTATCGATGCATGTAATGACAAACCAAACTTCAAATTTCTCTATGAAGATGATACACCTTTGAAAGAGAGGATTCATCGCATTGCCACAGAAATTTATGGCGCCGATGATGTGTCTTATACTGCGGTTGCCGAGAAAAAAATTAAGCAGATCGAAGAAAATCCTGAAAACCAGAAATTGGGAACATGCATGGTAAAGACCCATTTAAGTCTATCCCATGATCCACTCATTAAAGGCAGACCAAAGGGCTGGATTCTGCCTATCAGAGATGTTGCTGTATTTCAGGGCGCAGGATTTGTCGTGCCAATCGCAGGTGATATTAAGCTAATGCCTGGCACTGGATCTGATCCAGCGTTCAGAAGAATTGATGTTGATGTTGAGACCGGTAAAGTAAAAGGTTTGTTTTAACATTTACTTTAGGAGGTAAAGTTGCGATGGAATTGATTGATGGAAAGAAAATTTCAAAAGAAATGAAAGAAGAAATTGCGGAAGAGGTTAAAGCATTTGTAGCCAAGGGTGGTAAAGTACCTCATTTGGCTGCAATTCTTGTTGGTCATGATGGCGGTAGTGAAACATATGTGGCGCACAAAGTCAAAGCCTGCGAGCAGGTTGGTTTTAATTCCACTTTAGTCAGGTATGAGGATGATGTGACGGAGGCGGAATTGCTTGCCAAAGTGGATGAATTGAATAAAGATCCTGATATTGATGGATTTATCGCCCAGCTTCCACTTCCTGATCATATCAAGGAGAAGAAGATCATTGAGGCCATTGATCCATCCAAGGATGTTGATGGGTTTCATCCGGTCAACGTCGGCAATATGGTGATCGGACTTCCGGCTTTTATTTCGGCAACCCCGTTCGGGATTATGGAGCTTTTAAAGCGTTATAAAATCGAAACATCAGGCAAGAGTTGTGTGATCATCGGACGCAGCAATATTGTTGGCAGGCCGGCAAGTGTTCTCCTGTCGCAAAAAGGCGTCGATGCCACTGTCACAGTCGTGCACAGCCGCACCAAAGACATTCCCAAGATTGCACGTGAAGCCGATATGATCATTGCGGCAATGGGCAAACCGGAATTTGTCACTGCCGACATGGTAAAGGAAGGCGCTGTTGTCATTGATGTCGGCACTACCCGTGTCAAGTCCGACAAAACAAAATCGGGCTGGAAACTCAAAGGCGATGTCGATTTTGAGTCTGTTTCGCCAAAATGCAGCTATATCACGCCTGTTCCTGGCGGCGTTGGCCCGATGACCATCGTCTCTTTGTTGAAAAATACGCTTTTGGCTGCAAAGAAAGAGATCTATTCCTGATCCGCTTTTCAGTCAGGCAGAAGTAGATCCGGCGGATTCTGATTCATAACTGCCGGCCTGTCTCTTTCTCAACGATTGTTTCCACTTCACTGTCTGCCCGCCCGAATCGGACCTGCTTGTCCGCGGCGGGCCGACAGCGAGTGGGTTATTTCCGCAAGACGGTTGATAAATTCCGCTTAGCATCCATTGATGAAGAGTCTGAAATCAGATCGCCATCACATGTTGAACAGATGGATTTCTCCACGGCATGACAACTTCAATCCTAAAATCTCGTCGCATTCTCCGTGAGAAGCGTTCCTCCTTTTCCATGTTTACACAGAGGATAAAACGGTTGAAAGCATGTCCTGATGATTCAAAATAAATTCCCATGAAAATCTATATTCACAAGCAAGCGTGAAGAATGAAAATCCATCAATCCAAATTATTTAGACAGGTCCGAAGAACTTACGCATTGATTACAAGCGATTAGGAAGGCAAATGATGCAGGATCAATCCACTGTCGAAGAGCAATGGAACCATCTTTTTTCGTCTTTTGAAGGTAAAAGTCACGAACTGATTCCTGTTTTGCAAAAGGCGCAGGAGGCATTCGGATTTCTTTCCAGTGAATCTTTAACACGCGTTGCCAGGTTTCTTCGCATTCCGGAAAGCCGTGTTTATGCTGTCGCCACATTTTATACGCAGTTCCGTTTTAAACCGATTGGGGAAAAGCACATTGTGGTCTGCAAGGGGGTTTCTTGTCACGTACAAGGCGCTTCACGCATCCTTAAGGAGATTGAAAATCGACTAGGATTAAAGGAAGGTGAAACCACTAAGGATATGGAATATTCACTTGAAACAGTGGCTTGCATCGGCGCTTGTGGTCAATCCCCTTGCATGATGATCAACGAGAAGGTTGAAGCCAAGATGAAACCCAAACAAGTCATTGAATTGCTGGATAAAGGTGGAGCAAAGAAAGCATGAGTTTCGAGGATTTGGTCAAACAGGCTCAACATAAATGGCATGATCTGCACAACAGCCAGAAGCCGCTCATTTATATTGGCACGGCCACATGCGGTCGTTCAGCAGGGGCCTTGGAGGTTCTGCAAACGTTTCAACATGAACTTTCCCGACACCACATCGACGCCCATATTATTGAAGTGGGGTGCCTGGGTTTATGTTATGCGGAGCCGCTCGTCTGTATCGCCAAGCCAGGCCGACCGGGTATTTGCTACGCCAATGTGACGCCAGACAAAGTATTGAACTTGATCGAGGAATTCCTAATTAAAGATAACTGTCTGGCAAATCAGGCCACGGGCGTTCTTGATGCGCAACCGCTGGATGGGATTCCTCCTCTGTTCCAAACGGATGTCTTCAAGCATCAAGTCAGGCGTATCCTGCGTCGGTGCGGTCTGATTGATCCGACAAACATTGATCATTATCTTGCCCGCGATGGCTACAGTGGCCTGGTTACAGCGCTGCAAATGCGTCCCGAGAAGGTTATCGAGGAAGTGAAAATGTCGGGCTTGAGAGGAAGAGGCGGTGCCGGTTTTCCCACCTGGCGCAAATGGCTCTTCTCCCAGCAGATGTCATCTACGGAGAAATATGTCATCTGTAACGGCAGTGAAGGTGATCCGGGGACTTTCTCGAACAAATTGCTATTTGAAAGTGATCCGCACGCTGTATTAGAGGGGATGCTGATAGCTGCATATGCGATCGGCGCCAGCAATGGATATGTCTATTGTCCGTCTGAGTATCCGCTTGCCCTGGAGCGTTTGCGTATTGCTGTGAGGCAAATGCGGGAGTATGGGCTCGAAGGCGATCATATTCTGGATTCATCATTTAACTTTCATATCAAGATCAAGGAAGGCGCAGGAGCTTATGTCTGCGGCGAAGAAACGGCGTTATTGGAGTGTATTGAAGGAAGGCGCGGCATGCCGCGCCTTCGTCCGCCCTTTCCACCGGTTTCAGGATTGTGGAACAATCCGACCATTGTCAACAATGTGGAAACCCTTGCTTGTGTTACGGAAATATTACAGAACGGCGCCGAGCAGTTCGCGCAGTTTGGTGCAAATGAAAACAAGGGAACGAAACTTTTCTGTATATCCGGCAACATCAAACGAAGTGGTGTGATTGAAGTTCCTTTTGGCTTGACGATGCGAGAGATCATTGACGATATTTGCGGCGGCGCACCCGATAATAAGAAGATCAAAGCTGTGGCTGCGGGAGGTCCGGGAGGGGGCTGTTTGCCGGAGAGACTTTTTGATACGCCTGTTGACCACGATTCACTGATTGCTTTCGGCTCTTCGATGGGTTCGGGCGGCATTGTCGTGATGGATGAAGATACTTCGATGGTGGATATCGCCCATAATTCTCTGGAGTTTGTGCGGAATAAATCTTGTGGCAAGTGTGTACCCTGCCGGCTGGGAACAGCACAGTTGTTGGCGATTTTAGAGAAGATCAGCAAGGGCAGCGGGAAAGCGCAAGATATTGATTTGCTGCTGGAGCTGGGAGAGGGAATCCAAAAGGGCTCACTCTGCGGTTTGGGACAAACGGCCCCGAATCCCATGCTCAGCACCATACGCTACTTTCGTGAAGAATACGAATCACATGTTAACGGATCCTGCCCGAGAGGGGTATGCAAGTAGAATCCATCGGCGTCCTGTAATCGTACTTGACCGATCAGCAATACAACGACATTGAAGTAAACATCGCTTGGGCCGAATGCGGTGGATTGTGTTAAATGGAACCGGTCGTCTTCCTTAAGAATTCGTGAGCAGAAAGAGAGGAGTGCCTTCCACCCGGCAGAATTGGATCATTGTGAAGAACGATTTTTTATTACGAAAACAAATAAAACAATCCATGTAATCTCTTCAAGGCCATAATAAAGTAAAAAAGCAGGAGTTTTAACATGGCAAACCGGATTACTCTCACGATAGATGGCCTGCGACTGACAGTCCGTGTGAACAGTACGATTTTAGAAGCCGCACTTGAGAACGGCATTTATATCCCGAATCTCTGTTATCATCCAGACTTAAAGCCTTTCGGTGTTTGCCGCCTGTGTATGGTTGAAATCAAGGGGCGGGGAATCACAACTGCCTGCAATACCCGGGTTGAAGAGGGGATGGAAGTTCTCACTGAAAATCCTGAAATCAATCAGATACGCACAGTTGCAGTGAAATTGCTGCTGGCGAATCATCCGTCCGATTGTTTGAATTGCAAGCAGGACAATCAGTGCGAATTGCAAAAAATTGCAGCCTTTGTCGGAATCGATCGTGACAGCATGAAAAATATGGTCCGTACGACCAGAAGACTGCCGATTGATCATTCAAATCCCTTCTTCGATTTTGATCCCAATAAATGTGTGTTGTGCGGCATCTGTGTCCGCACTTGTGATGAAATCCAGGGCGTTTTTGCGATTGATTTTGTCAATCGGGGAATTGATACTGTCGTCAGTCCTTTCAACAAACAATCTTTTCTGGACTCTGTTTGTGAATCGTGCGGAGAATGCGTGATTCGATGCCCTGTCGGCGCATTGTCTGCCAAGACATCCCAAATGCCGACTCGGGAAGTCAAGACAACATGCGTGTATTGTGGTGTTGGTTGCAATTTTTACCTTGGCGTTAGAGGGAATACGGTCGTTAGCTCTCGAAGTGCAAGAGATTGCGCGGTGAATCAGCTGAATCTGTGTGTCAAGGGTCGTTTTGGGTATTCGTTTGTCAATCATCCCGAGCGGTTGACAACGCCGTTGATCAAGAAGAACGGCGAATTTATAGAAGCGTCCTGGGATGAAGCCTATGATTTGATTGCCCAGAAGTTCTCCCGGAATAAAAAGGAGAAATTCGCTGTCTTTTCGTCTGCAAGATGCACGAATGAGGAAAACTATCTGGTCCAGAAATTGACCCGCGCGGTCATGGGCACGAACAATATCGATCATTGCGCGCGGTTGTGCCATTCACCTTCAGTGGCCGGCCTTGCGCAAAGCTTTGGCAGCGGCGCCATGACCAACTCGATTGATGAAATTCCTCATGCTTCAACCATATTCGCCATCGGCACCAATACGACCAGCACCCATCCGGTAATTGGATTGCGTGTCAAAAAGGCTGTTCGAAATGGAGCCAAATTGATTGTTGCCAATCCCAAGCGCATTGATTTGTGCCGTTTTGCAGACATTTTCCTGCAGCATCGACCCGGTTCCGATGTCGCCTTGTTGATGGGTATGATGCGGGTCATTGTTGACAATGATTTGCATGATATGGATTTTATCCAAAAACGCTGTGAGAATTATGATGCATTCCGAGAGTCTTTAGACCACTTTAATCTTGACTTTGTCGAGCGCATCACTGAAGTCCCGCGAGAGAAGATCATTGAGGCGGCGAAAATCTATGCTTCAAACAAGCCCTCTTCTCTCCTGTACTCCATGGGCATCACACAGCATTCCCACGGCACGGACAATGTTCTGGCGACCAGCAATCTTGCGTTGTTGACAGGGAATGTTGGCAAACCTTCTACAGGCATCAATCCCCTGCGCGGACAGAACAATGTACAGGGCGCGTGTGATATGGGCGCTTTGCCCAATGTCTATCCTGGATATCAGAAGGTCAATGATCCCAAAATCCAAAAGAAATTTGAAGCGGCCTGGAATAGTCCGTTGAGCGATGCTCCGGGATTGACCCACACCGAGATTGTCGATGCGATCGATCGCGGCGAGATCAAAGTGCTCTATCAGGTTGGTGAGAATCCGGTCGTCAGTGAAGCCAATGCCAAGCATGTTGAAGCAGCGCTCAAAAAGCTGGACTTCTTTGTTGTACAGGATATTTTCCTGACTGAATCAGCGCAATTTGCCGATGTTGTGTTGCCGGCGGCCAGTTTTGCGGAAAAAGACGGGACGTTTACCAATACTGAGCGCAGGGTGCAGCGCGTACGGCAAGCGATTCTCCCGGTGGGTGATTCCAAGCCAGATTGGCAGATCGTGTGTGAGATTGCACAACGCATGGGCAGGGAGGATTTCAGTTATCGGGATGCGTCCGAGATTATGGATGAGATCGCTTCGGTCACGCCCATTTATGGAGGAATGTCATTCCAGCGCATTGAAAAAGACGGGCTCCAATGGCCATGTCCTGACAAAAAACACCCGGGAACCAAGTTCCTCCATTCCGAGAAGTTTGCTACAAGCAGCGGTAAAGGCAAATTTATGCCCCTGACTTATCGACCGTCTGTTGAAGTGCCGGATACGGACTATCCTTTACTTCTCACAACCGACAGAAGTCTTGTGCATTATCATACCAGTTCCATGACAGGCAGGGTTGAAGGCTTGAAGGTCTTGAGCAGTCATGAGTTGTTGCGAATCAATCCCAAGAACGCGGTCGAATTGAATCTGGAGGAAGAAGAAGAGGTTTATGTTGTTTCCCGCCGGGGTGAAGTGAAAGTCAAAGTCAATATTACGGATATTTGCCCTCCGGGCGTGGTATCGTTAACGTTTCATTTCCCCGAAACACGCACAAATTTCTTGACAAGCCCGGCGATTGATCCTGTGGCAAAGATACCCGAGACAAAAGTATGCGCTGTTAAAGTGAAGAAGATTGCCTGACCAGCTTCCGCTTGAAGGAAACACGTTTAATATAAGAATCGGTAACAATAAAGGAGCACGCTTTACATCATACGATAGACCTGCTCAAACAATCCACTGCCATTATCCTGGCCGGGGGCAGCGGATCCCGCATGGGTTATGACAAATCAAAGATTGTCATCCACGGAAAAGACATCCTCCAGCATCATTTCGATAACCTTTCCTCCCGCTTCGATGAAGTCATCGTGAGTGTCGGCAAGGGCAACACGCCCCCTTTTAGCGGTTATCCCAAGATTGTTGAAGACCACGCCCCGGGGAAGGGGCCGCTGATGGGCATCTATTCAGCGGTGCAGGCATCACGGAATGACACTAATTTTGTCATTGCTGTTGACATACCCGTGATAGATTTTTCAGTTGTCAAGACCTTGCTGGACAGCGCCCGCGATTATGATATTGTGGTTCCATCATTCCGCGAAGGGCAATGCGACACCCTGTTTGCAGTATACAGGAAAACGACTCTGCATGCCATTGACATGCAGATTCAGAAAGACCAGCTCAAGATCATCGATGTATTCCCCTTTTGCCGTGCTCACATTGTTCGAATTTCCGATAGTTCGTGGTATAGAAATTTGAACACGCCTGACGATGTGGTCCAATTCTTGAAAACGTAAAGCAAGAACAGGTCAGGATTTCA
The DNA here is from genome assembly GCA_964508725.1 of uncultured bacterium. Taxonomy (GTDB): domain Bacteria; phylum Zhuqueibacterota; class QNDG01; order QNDG01; family DSAB01; genus CAZDVF01. The sequence continues at coordinate 9,134 of CAZDVF010000027.1, forward strand.
ACACATCCAGAACCATCTCGATATCGCTTCTGGTGTGGTCTGCCGAAATCTGGAACCGAATCTCTTCGTCTCCCTTGGGCACGACGGGGAAATTCAATCCCGTGGCCAGCACACCGTTTTCTTTCAGGTGGCGGACAAGATCCGAGGTCTTTTGCGTGTCCCGCACCATAAGGGGCACCACGGGGTGCTCGCCTTCGATTGTCTCATATCCAGCAGCTTTGAGTCCGTCTTCAAACAGTTTGGTCATCTCTCTCAGGTGCCCGAGGAGTTTCAATCCTTCGGGACTGTCCACAATGTCAATGGATTTCATGGCTGCGGCGGTCTCTGAAACCGTGATGGGGTTGGAGTAGATATACATGGGCGCGGATTCGCGCAGGTAGCGAACCAGTTCGGGCGATGATGTGACATAGCCGCCGTTGACGCCGAATCCCTTGCCCAGGGTGCCGATGAGCACATCGGCTTTGGCGCCGGTGTATTCTTCCGTTCCTCTGCCGGTTTTGCCGAAAGCACCCACGCCGTGCGAATCATCCACAACGGTGATGATTCCTTCCTCAAATTGGTCCTCATATTTCCGACAAACTGCAATCAGCTCGGCCAGAGGCGCGTGGTCGCCGCGCATGCTGAAGATGCCGTCTGTAATAACCAGCATCCGATCGCCCTTGCCAATGTGGGCCTTGATCTGGGCTTCCAGATCGGCTATGTCGTTGTGCCTGTAGATGGCCTTGGCCGCCGGCCGGGAGAGTCGAACGCCCTGGATGATGCAGTTGTGATTCAGGGCGTCGCTGATGATGACTGTCCGTTCAGTCGTCAGTGGAACGATGACGCCCATGCTGGTGACGTAAGCCGAGCTGAAGAGCATGGCGGCCTTGCGTCCATGAAACCGGGCCAGGCGTTTTTCCAGATCGATGTGCTGTTTGTATGTGCCGCAAATGAAACGCACACCGCCGGGTCCGACGCCGAAGTCTTTGGATGCGGCGTCCTCCGCTTCAATTACATCCTTGCGCAGGGATAGTCCCAGGTACGAGTTGGCGTTCATCCGGATGAAGGGCTTGTCGCCGAATCCTTCGATGAAATAGCGGGGTCCCATGTCCCCTTTCGCAGGTTGAATGCCTGTGACAACCCTTTCATTGCCCTTGGTGGTGCCTTTTGCTTCCAGAGCATCCACAGCCTGTTTCAGTACGTTGTTCATCTTGTCGAGAGCCATTATTCCTCCTTCAATGTTCCAGTGGTGACCGAATTGTTTTCCAGTATGACGACAGCCACGGCAACGGTCCGGGTATGTGAAATAGAGACATGAACTGAGTCCGCTTTCATATTGCGGATTTTTTCAAACGCTGCATGATACAAATGGATGGTCGGTTTGCCCTGTCCATCATTTCGCACTTCAACGTCGCGCCACGAGAGTCCGCCTGCGAGTCCGGTTCCCACCGCTTTGAGGAAGGCTTCCTTTGCTGCGAAGCGGCCGGCGAATCGCTGGACATGAACGTCCGCATTGGCGCTGGCCGAACAGTCCTCCCGCTCTTGTTGCGTGAAGACTTTTTGGATGAAAGGCTCCCGGTTCTTCGCGAGTAGCCGTTTCATCCTGGGAACTTCAACCACGTCGATGCCGATGCCGAGAATCATGAATGCAAGATAAGGATAATCTACGTCAAAAGCAACGTCCGTCCCGGTTTGTCGGCTCCATCGAGACCTTGACTTTGTGTCTTCTCTAACGTATATTCACCCATGATCCTTCGAACAAAAAGACCAACCATGTTTTCCCTCTATCCGACAGTCAGTGACAAGGAGCAATTATGAAGACTATGAAAGCGTTGGTAAAAAAACGTCCCGAAAAAGGGATTTGGATGGATGATGTTCCGGTTCCCCGGTGCGGGAACAATGACCTGTTTGTTAAAATACACAAAACCGCCATCTGCGGCACTGATCTGCACATCTACAAGTGGGACGACTGGTCTCAGCGAACCATCAAAGTTCCCCAGGTGATCGGCCACGAATTCGTGGGCGAAGTCGTGGACAAGGGCGTCAATGTGACACGATTTCAGATCGGGGACCGTGTGTCAGGCGAGGGACACATTGTCTGCGGTGTTTGCCGGAGCTGTCGCGGCGGGCGGCCCCATCTTTGCCTCAATACCATTGGCGTGGGCGTCAACAGAGACGGCTGTTTCGCCGAGTATCTGGTGATTCCCGAGTCCAATGGCGTACATGTCCATCCCAGCATCCCGTCAGAAACTGTGGCTTATTTCGATCCTTTCGGGAATGCGGTCCACACAACACTTTCATTCAATCTGGTTGGTGAAGACGTCCTGATCACCGGCGCCGGTCCGATCGGCATTATGGCAGTGGCCGTTGCCAAGCACGTTGGAGCCCGCCATGTGGTCATCACAGATGTGAACGATTACCGCCTTGATCTGGCTCGCAAGATGGGCGCCACACGGGCCATCAACGTGACACAGACCTCGGTGGAGGATGTCATCAAAGAACTCGATATGATCGGTTTCGACGTGGGGCTGGAAATGTCAGGCAATCCTTCGGCATTCGCTTCGATGCTCGAAAATATGTACCACGGCGGACGGATTGCTTTGCTGGGCATTCTTCCCCGCGAAGCCCGGATCGACTGGGATAAAGTCATTTTCAAGGGTCTCTTCATCAAGGGGATCTACGGCCGCGAAATGTTCGAGACATGGTACAAGATGCAGGCCATGCTGCAAAGCGGTCTGGATATTTCTCCTGTCTTGACCCATAAATTCCGGTTTGAGGATTTCCAGAAAGGCTTCGATGTGATGGAGTCGGGTCAGTGCGGCAAGGTTATCCTCGAACTGGATTGATTGATCTTCAAACCACTAGCTCTGCCAGTGGTTCTCGATCCTAAACTGGACGGCAGATACCTGCCTGCTTTAAGCCCCCCGGCTCCGCCGGGAGTCTTAAAGCCACCGCCTCTGGCGGTGGATCGTTTATTCTTCCATCACAAGTCAAGGAATAAACCTATGGCACGCCAGAAAAAGAGGAAAAAGATAGGCGTCCTGACAGGCGGAGGCGACTGCCCCGGGCTTAACGCGGTCATCCGGGGCGTGGTCAAGGCCAGTATCAGCAAGTACGACATGGAAGTGCTGGGCATTGAGGACGGCTACGAGGGGTTGATCGAGAAGCGCGTTGTGCCCATGGACTGGCGCAAGGTGTCCGGCATTCTCACCCAGGGTGGGACGATTCTCGGCACGTCCAATATCGCCAATCCTTTTCGGTGGCCGGTCAAGGAAAACGGAAAGACGACATTCATCGATATTTCCGATAAAGTCGCTGATTACATCGACAAACTGGAGCTGGACAACCTGGTCTGTATCGGCGGTGATGGTACGATGGCCATTGCTCAGCAGCTCAGCCAGAAGGGCATCCGTATGGTCGGTGTGCCGAAGACAATCGATAACGACATCTGGGGCACGGACATCACATTCGGGTTTGATTCGGCCCTCAATACGGCTTCGGAAGCTGTTGATAAAATTCACACCACGGCCATGTCGCATCACCGCGTGATGGTTGTTGAGGTCATGGGCCGGTACGCCGGGTGGCTGGCGCTTGAGTCAGGCATCGCCGGCGGCGGTGATGTGATCCTTATTCCTGAAATTCCTTACAATCTAGAGACAATCTGCAGCTTTGTCCTGAAACGCAGCAAAGAAGGGAGACGCTTCAGCATCGTTGTGGTCGCCGAGGGCGCCAAACCCAAAGGCGGCGACCTTGTTGTCCAGCGTGTTGTGAAGGATTCCACAGACCCTGTCCGTCTCGGCGGCATCGGTCACAAGGTTGCCTTCGACATTGAGGAGAAGACCGGCCTGGAGAGCCGGGTGACAGTGCTGGGCCACTTGTTGCGGGGCGGAACACCGTCAGCATACGATCGTATTTTAGCCACCCGATTCGGCGTGAAAGCAGCCGAGCTTTGCTACGACGGCGTAGGCGGCGTGATGGTGGCTGTGCGGGGCAGCGATATCGTGGCCGTTCCTCTGAGTGACATCGGGGGAAAAATGCGTCTCGTGAGCGCTGACCATCCTTTGATCGAAGTTGCGCACAACGTGGGAACCTGCCTGGGAGATTAAGAGCGACGGATTTAATTACCTTCTGTCAATATACCTGATACCAGAAACGGGGAGGACATGATGATCGATTTTGCACTGAGCAATGAGCAGCAGGCCATTGTCGAGAAGACCAGAGATTTTGTAAACCGGTGGATTGTCCCCAACCGGATGACTTATGATGAATCGTGCGAATTCCCCTGGGAGATTGTGAAGGCTGCCTACGCTGCAGGATTGATGAACGGACCCGTTCCCAAGAACCTGGGTGGAAACGGTCACGGCATTCTCGACGGCGCTCTGGCGTCTGAAGAACTGGGAGCCGGATGCATCGGCATGGGCATTTGCATCGACGCCAACACCCTGGCGTTGACGCCTCTGATTTTGGCTGGATCGGACGATCAGAAAATGAAATTCATCGGCCGTCTGATTGAAGAAAAAGCGGTGGCGGCCTACTGCCTCACCGAACCGGGCGCCGGCTCGGATGTCTCGAGCATCGCCTCGACGGCGATCAAACAGGGCGACAAGTACATTCTCAACGGACACAAGCGGTTCATCACCAACGGCGAGGTGGCGCTGTTCCACACGGTGTTTGCGCTGACCGATTCCGATCGCGGCGCGCGGAGCCTGACGGCTTTTGTGGTGCCGGCCGACGCGCCGGGCGTGGAGATCGTTTCCCGGCTCCGCAAGATGGGACAGAACGCCTCCGTCCAAAATGAGATTAAGTATCACGATGTGGAAATACCGGAAGCCAACCGCATCGGCGGCGAGGGCCGGGGATTTGTCATCGCCATGAAGACGTTTGACCGGACGCGGACCGGCGTGGCCGCCCTTGCTCTTGGCGCGGCGCGCTCGGCCTACGAAATCGCCAAGGATTGGGCCAAGAACCGCATCCAGTTCGGCAAGCCCATTACGGCGAACCAGGCCATTGGTTTCATGCTGGCCGACATGGCGACAGAGATTGAGGCGGCCCGCGCCCTGACGTGGCGCGCGGCCTGGGCGTATGACACAGGACAGAAGACGGTTTCTTCCCTCTCCGCCATGTCGAAGATGTACGCCTCGGACATCGCCATGAAAGTGACCACTGATGCGGTCCAGATTATGGGCGGCGATGGGTATTCGAAAGACTACCCTGTCGAGAAGATGATGCGTGACGTCAAGCTGTGCCAGATCTACGAGGGGACCAACCAGGTCCAGCGGCTGGTGATTTCGAAAGGGATTTTGAAATGAGGCGTTGGGCGAGAGGCGAGAGGCAAGGATTTAGGTCCTTCCAACTGTCATTACTTGAGAAGAACGCAGAATCCGGACTGATGAAATACAGGAGTTTTAAGATGAGAAAAGTGTGCTGTTTGATCCTTCTGATTGCTTTGTGTGTTCCTGTCTCACTCCGCGCTGATTGTACGGCGGTTGTAGTGGGCAAGAAGGCCACACTCGACGGGGCCGTGCTGTTCGGTCACAACGAGGACGATGGCGGCCGCCGCATCGTCAACGTGTGGCACGTCCCCAGAATGCGGCACGAGACGGGAGAAATGATTCAACTGGTGGAAGGCGGTCAGGTTCCCCAGGTCGCCGAGACGTGGGCCTTGACGTGGTTTCAGTCGAACGGCATCCGTTTCGCCGACTATTTTGTCAACGAGTGGGGCGTTAACGTGGGCAGCGACGCCTGCGGTTCCCGGGAGGATCAGCCCGAACTGACTGACGGGGGGATCTCCTACATGCTGCGGCGGATCGTGGCCGAGCGGGCGCGCACTGCGCGGGAAGGCGTGGAGATCGCCGGCGAGCTGCTGGACACTTTCGGCTACGCCTCATCCGGCCGGACGTACACCATTGCTGATCCAGACGAAGCGTGGCTGTTGGCTGTTGTGGCAGGCAAACACTGGGTGGCCCAGCGGGTGCCGGACGATGCGGCGGCCGGACTGTACCGGGGGGCCGTGCTGGTCTGGGATGACGGCTTTGAGACGGCTGTGCGCATTCCGCTGGTGTTCCGCGTCCTGCCCTTCAAATTGGAACAGGCTCCGGAA
>CAZDVF010000028.1:0-14957 GCA_964508725.1 uncultured bacterium
CAGGGCTTCATCAGGGACAATGCGGATCTCACCTTCGGGGATCCATTCGTTATTTTGATTTTTAAACAACCCCTGATAAATCTCACCACGTCGCGCCGCAATCATTACGCAGGCCCGTTCCGCCCAGGGAGGAACCTGATTCACTATGCCCTGCATGGTCGGCACCGCGGCCAGGGGGAGTCCCAGCCCAAGAGCTAAGCCTTTAGCCAGTCCCAATCCGATGCGGAGACCGGTAAAGGATCCCGGACCAATGGAGACGGCGAAACCATCCAGATCCGTCATGACCAAACCGGCGTGACGAACGATAAATTCAACCGCTGCAGGAATCTGCTCGGCATGCACGGTTCCCCGCATAAGCTGCACGCCTGCCACAAATCCGTCTTCGGATGCCAGACCAACGCTGCACGCTGCTGTCGCTGTTTCAATGCCCAGAACGATCACAACGCCAGCCCTCTCAAATTCCGGTCAGACAGCGCGGAAATTTGAATCTGCCGTCCCGTCTCGGTCAGGTGTCCGTCTTCTTCTAAGTGTTCGAGGACGATGGAGAACCGATCACGAGGAAGAAGCGGCTCACCACGTTCGGCCCATTCGATGAGGCACACGCCCCCGGCGTCAAAATATTCATCCAGATCCAGCGCCTCGATCTCTCGAATCGAATCCAGACGGTAAAAATCAAAATGGAATACTGGAAGCCGCCCCTGGTATTCCTGAACCAGAATGAATGTCGGGCTGGTCACTGGATCGTGGACATCCAAACCGGCGCACACGCCCTGAGCCAGGACCGTTTTTCCGCTGCCCAGTTCTCCAGTCAGCGCGACCACATCCCCGGCGCGTAAAATCGCTGCCAGGCGTCCACCCAATGCATCCGTCTCCGCGGCTGACCGGGAGATCATGTTAAATGACGTCCGCATCATACCGTTTTTTTGTTTTTGGGCTCGAGAATCGCCACTGGAAGAATCATCTCCTCCAGCGAGATGCCGCCATGCTGCAGACTGTCACGGAACAAGGACAAATAATGATGATAATTCGTCGGATAGACGAAATAGTAATCTTCTCTGGCGATCAGATAATTGGCGTTAATGCCAAAACCTGGCAGTCCGTAAGCCTTCGGATCCTTAATTTCGATAACCTGCTTTCCATCGCCCCGGATGCCGCGGCCGTATTTATACCGCAGATTTGTGGATGTCTCTTTGTCGGCATGGACCGTGGAACCGCGCATGGCCCGGATGGAACCATGATCCGATGTGAGAATCACGGGGACACCGGCTTGAGACGCAGCCTTGAGAACCTGGAACAACGCGGAATGCTCAAACCAGGTCATGGTCAACGACCGATATGCCGACTCATCGGGAACGATCTCTTTGAGAAGCTGGGAATCACTGCGCCGATGGGCCAGAATATCGACAAAGTTAAAAACCATCGCGGACAAGCGGGCAGACAGATACGCGTTAACATTTCGCGCCAATGTTTTGGCCTCATCGGCATCCAGGATTTTGACATATTTAAACTCGCCATTGAGCGGCACGCCGCACCGCTTCAGTTGATCCGAAAGGAGACGGTCTTCGTATCTGTTGCGGCTAAAATTATCGTCCTCCCCCTGCTTCCACAATTTCGGATACCGTGTCTTGATCTCGGAAGGCAGCAATCCCGCGAACACACTGTTTCGGCTATAAGGCGTGGCTGTAGGTAAAATGGAAAAATAATGCGCCCGCTGAACACTGAACAGATCATACATCAAAGGCTCGATGACAAGCCACTGGTCCAGGCGCAGATTGTCAACCATGATCAAGAGGAGATGTTCATTCCTTTCCAGGGGTGGAACCACAAAAGTCTTGATGAAATCGGGAGAGAGAACAGGCCGGTCAACGCCCTGGATCCATGACGTGTAGTTTGATTCGATATACTTGCCAAAAGCCTGGTTGCACTCCCGCCTCTGATCCTGCAGTGTTTGATGGAGCCCCAGATCGGGATGACGATCGAGATCCAGTTCACGTTCCGAAAGTTTCAGGTGGATCTGGATCCAGTCTCCCGGCGACATGGGACCGTCAAGCATGGCTGTGATCTCACCAAATTCGGCGGTGTAGTCCTGTGTCAGCTTTTCCTGTGAAATACGTCTCTTCTCGAGGATGCGTTTGCATGATGAGAGAATTTGACTGGGATTGACCGGCTTGGTGAGATAGTCCTCGATCTCACGGCCGATCGCTTGTTCCATCAGGTTTTCTTCTTCACTTTTGGTGATCATAATCACAGGAAGCGATGGATCAGCCTTGTGAATTTTTTCTGCCGCTTCAAGGCCGTCCATGCCTGTCATCATTTCATCGAGAAGGACCATGTCAAAACGGCCTTTCTCCACCAGGCTCAGAGCGTCTTCAGCATTGGTGACCGACGTCACCGCGTAGCCTCTCTCCTCTAAAAAGAGAATGTGGGATCTCAGATGATCGATTTCATCATCCGCCCACAATATTTTACCTTTTTGTTTCTGCATGTCATTTTGCCCGCAAATCAGATAAAAACATAAGCATTTTTGCTATGAGAGTCAATTCATTTTTCTGTGATGGCAGTCACCTTGTCTAACACGTTGATAACCTGATACGGTTGTCATTATGTTAATCAGTCCAACATCCGACTAAAACTATCTTGCTTTTAACAATCACAAATGCTACATTTAAGATCTTTATGGGAAGGCACACAACATTGGGAAGACATCATTGAGAAACCTTCTTAGACACCGATCAGTTATCTGGTTCTTTTTCACTCTTTTAATCACCATACATTGCGCCCACCTGAAAAAGGCTCGGACAGCATACGAATCGAAAGACTACGCAACAACCCTAACAATAACGCGCAAAGCAGTGGAGGCTGACTCATCCGACGTCCAGGCATGGCTCCTTCTCATTCGCAGTTCCCGGGCAATGGATTCTCTTGATGTGGCGCTGGAGGAGTCCAAGCGTGCGCGTAACTACAATCCCGAATCGCCAGATCTTTTGGATGAAGAAGCGGCCGTTTATCTCGATCTTGGCGATAAAGCCCGAAACGCCAATAACATACGTCAGGCATTGGATCATTACGATTCAGCGGAACGCCTCACGCCGGACAATCCGGTCGTTCTGCAGCAAATCGCCGCTCTCCTGTTGAATGAAGGCCGGCTCGATCAGGCGCGGGATAAATTGACCAGACTTCTTGCCGTGACGTCTGATTCGGCGGATGTAAATGAGAATCTGGAAAGCATCCTGAAAAGGACAGAAAAAGCCCGGGCCTATTATCAGAAAGGACTGGATGCTTACAGCAAGAAAACTTATCGCACAGCTAAATCGTTTTTCAACAACGCGCTGAAAGAAAAACCCGATTTAGACGACGCACGATACTACCTCCACATGTGTGAGGGACACCTCCTTTACGGCAACCGCGACAAGAGTGACCTCTGGGACGCCATTTCAGAATACGGCAACGCCAGCGCCATTCGAAGCACATCTGCGGAACCCTATTACTACATGGCAAAAGCGTATGAGAAGAAAGATCCCGACGAAATGACCAACGCCATTGACGCATACGAAAAAGCCTATACCCTCGAACCCGAGGGTCCCTTCGCGTCTGAATCCAAAAGGATTGCTACTGAACTGAAGACCCGCAAAGACAAGCTGGACCGGTTCTGGGGACGAAAGAAATAATCCACATCCATTGCAACATGGAATGACTCCCTCTCTTTCGAACCAATCATACCGGCAATATTTTCCATATTATGGAAGACATTTGCATCACCTTCCGATCCGACATCGCCGCCACATCCGTCTAATTCTCCAATTTTCAACGTTCTCTGGATAAGGTTTTTGGACATTCCTTTCCCTCTCTGCATTTCCGTTTTTTCAATAACTTACATGGTATAGTATTTGCACAAATGCGGCTGGACTTCTGTCTCGTGTGTCAGAATGAAAGGTCGCCTTGTGTCAAATCACAAAGATCAAAAAATCATGTGCCGAATTCTTGTTCTCGCTGGTCTGTATGTAACCGGCCTCCACGCCCAGGTGCAGTGGATGGATAACGGTTTCAAGGCCTCCTCAACAACGGTGAGCCAGACACACTTGATTGCTGTGCCGGATGGAACAGGGGGATTCTTCACCGTCTACGAGCACAATCCGGCGGGTGATACCGATATCTATGCGCAGTGGGTGGATGGAGCCGGTGTGCGGCACTGGGGGAATTCAGGAATCGCCGTAGCGACATCCGGCGGCGAGCAAAAATACCCGGCCGTCACACCGGACGGAGCAGGCGGCATCTTCATCGCCTGGCAGGATGACTTCTCAGGAAACATCTACGCACAGCGGATCAACAGCAGTGGCTCGCCTCTCTGGACATCTGGCGGCGTGCCCGTCTGTGTGGAGAGTGGAGACCAGTTGCAGGTCAAGGCCGTTTCAGATGGATCAGGCGGTGTCATTCTGGTCTGGGTGGATAAACGCAGCGGTTCGACAAGCGATCTCTACGCCCAGCGACTGAACGCCAGCGGTGAGGCTCAGTGGACGAGCGGAGGCGTGCCTGTGACTGCAGCGTCAGGGAACCAGTCCGGGCATGTGATGGTGAGCGACGGATCTGGCGGCGCGTACATTGTGTGGGATGACTACCGCAATGGTTTCTCCAACATCGACATTTACGCGCAAAAGCTCTCAGCTTCAGGATCTGCCGTTTGGACAAACGGGGGCGTGGCTGTATCCAGCGCGAATCAGAATCAGTCAACTGTTTCGGCGGATACATCCAACGGACTCCTGATCATCGCCTGGACGGACACACGCAACGACGCTGGTGATATCTACGCCCAGGCCTTAAACAGTTCCGGCGCTTCGCAGTGGACAACCGGCGGCGTTCCAGTCTCGGCGGCCAGCGGCACTCAGATGAGCAGCCAGATCGTACGCGACGGGCAGGGCGGCGCCATTCTCACATGGGCCGATAACCGGTCCAATTATGATATCTACGCCCAGCGCCTCAATTCTGCCGGGGCTGCACAGTGGAATTCAAACGGCATCGCTGTCAACACGGCGGACCAGTATCAGGTCTATCCGGGAATTACGCCGGACAACGCAGGCGGCGCGTTCATCGTCTGGAAGGACTACCGCTCAGGCACAGAATACGGCCTATACGCCCAGCATGTGGATAATGACGGCGCGCTCCTCTGGCAGGCTGCCGGACTCGCCATCGTCGAAGACAATGTGGAGGCCGGACAGACCCACATTGTCATTTCCGATGCATCCGGAGGCGCATTGACCCTGTGGCAGGACAAGCGAAACAGCCAGGCCGACGTCTATGTCCAGCTGGTCAACGACAATCTGGACCTGGTCAATCCCGAAGCTGACACCTTGTGGGCGGGCGGCACGGCTCACGCCATCCGGTGGACAGAAAGAACATCTGACACCCGATTTGATCACCTGGACATTCGTCTCTCGTCGCAGACCGGGGACGGCTATCCCGACATCATCGCTGACAATATCAATCCCTCACAGGCCAGCTTCAACTGGACGCCAACCAGCGTTAACACGGAAACTGCCTCACTTCAAATTTGGGCGTATGACAGCGACGACCGTCTGCTCGACATCTACCAGGGCCAGACATTCCGCGTGGATTCGGATCCACCCGCTGTCTTTGGATTGACCTCGCCAGCCAACAACGCCACCGTGGACCTGGTTCCTGCATTCCAGTGGCAGTCGACCACCGATAACCTGTCAGGATTCTCCCATTATGAGTTGTGGATCGACGGCGCGCGGGTCAAGGACAATTTAAGCACAACTCAGTATGCATTGACCGAGCTGGAGGCATTGACACCAGGACAACACACCTGGACAGTCAAGGCAGTGGACCAGGCTGATCTGGTGCGACAGGCATCGGAAACACGGACATTGACAGCCACACAGGATAGCGACCCTCCCACGGCATTCGGACTCGTTGCTCCGGCCAATGGAACGTGGACGACGTCCGCACAGCCCGAGTTAACGTGGCAGGCATCATCCGACGCTGGCACAGGACTAGAAAAATACCAGGTCTATGTGGATGACGAACTGGCCCTCGACAACATTACGCCGACATCCACCAGCACGAATCAAATCACGTTCGCCAACGGAAGTCACACCTGGCGCGTTATCGCTGTGGATTCGGCCGGAAACACCCGGACATCCAGCCAGACCTGGACTCTCGGTGTGGACAACACGCCGCCATTAGCTTTTTCACTGAAAAAACCGGATGATACAAGCTGGACTAACGACAACACACCAACGTTCCAGTGGAACGGGACAACAGATGGGGACGTCGGTTTGGCAGAATACGAGCTGTGGATTGACGGCAACCTGAAGATGGATGCAATCGGAGCAGGAGCAACCAGTGTCACTCTGTCAGGAGGCATCACACTGGCCGAAGGCACCCACACATGGAAGATACTGGCCAAAGATGCGCTGGGCAACACGCGGACCAGTGCCGAGACCTTCACAGTAGGCGTGGACGCCACTCCCCCTGCCGTGTTTGTTCTCAGCACACCCGCAAATGGGAGTCTCATTCAAACCGTCTCCCCCACCTTTGAATGGAACGCATCCAGCGATTCACCTGCCGGACTCTCCAGATACCAGCTTTGGATCGACAACGCCCTTTCTGTAGACAATGTGCAGATGACCACGACATCACCGCCTTCATCCTTGCAAGAAGGAGAGCATACCTGGTACATTAGGGCCGTTGACAAGGCTGGAAATAAAAGAAAAAGCGCAACGTTCAGTTTCACGGCTGACACCACTGCGCCGAATGGATTCAACCTGATTCAGCCGCTTTCGAACAGCACGGTGCACACCAGCCGTCCGACCTTCATCTGGCGAACCATGACCGATGCTGTATCCGGTTTCCAGAAGTTCGAGTTCTTTTTGAATGGACAGAAAATCGGCGGCGACTTGTCGGCGCAGGACACGACGATTACAGTGCCCAATCCACTGGAGAATGGCGCATACAACTGGAAACTCCGCGCATGGGACAATGCTGGAAACGCTCGATTCTCACAGCGCATCTATTTTAACGTCAGCACCAGCGCTCCCAACATCACTTCGGCCACACAGGTCACGGCCACGGAGGATTCGCCCTTCTCGTACACAGCCGCAGCCACGGATCCGGATGGTGATGATGTAACCTTTACGTTCAAGAACTATCCTGGCTGGCTCACACCATCGGGGAGCAAGATTTCAGGAACACCTCTGGAAGGAACGCCCAACACATCCTTCCGTCTTGTAGCATCGGACGGAGAGCTCTCGGACTCGGTCACCGTCGCGATCACCATTGAGAAGGACAACGATCCACCCGCGATCACATCCTCAGCCGCAGTCACAGCGACGGAGGACGTGGCATTCACCTACACGGCCACGGCCACTGATCCGGACGGGGATACCATTTCATTCAGTTTTTCGGATCTGCCCGCCTGGCTTGCGCCGTCTGGGAACAACAAAGTGACAGGCACGCCCACAGAAGGCGCGCAGGACACATCGTTCCGCGTCACTGCATCGGACGGGGCTCTCCAGACCACGCAGACAGTGCAGGTAACAGTCAAAGCAGTCAACGATCCGCCGGTCATCACATCAGCCGCTGCAGCCACAGCCACAGAGGACGTGGCATTCACCTACACGGCCACGGCCACAGATCCGGACGGGGACACCATTTCATTCAGTTTTTCGGATCTGCCCGCCTGGCTTGCGCCGTCTGGGAACAACAAAGTGACAGGCACGCCCACAGAAGGCGCGCAGGACACATCCTTCCGCGTCACTGCGTCGGACGGGGCGCTCCAGACCACGCAGACAGTGCAGGTCACCGTAACGGCTGTGAATGATCCGCCCGTCATCAGATCGGCAGCACAGGTCACAGCGATAGAGGATACACCCTTCTCGTACACAGCCGAAGCCACCGATCCTGAAGGCGATACCATCAATTTCTCTTTTACGAATGTGCCGGCATGGTTGACTCCCAATGGCGGAACCGTCTCCGGAATGCCAATCCAGGATACGGCCGACACCTCTTTCCTCGTCATCGCTTCAGACGGCAATCTCGCCGATTCGCTCAAGGTGAGTGTCACTGTACAGCAAGTCAATGATCCGCCGGTGATCACCTCGGCCAACACGGTCACAGCCACAGAAGACATCCTCATGACCTACCGGGCCACAGCGACAGACCCTGACAACGCCCAATTAACCCTCTACTTTCTGAATTTGCCGTCCTGGCTGAAGGCCTACGGCGCGGAGATTAGCGGAAAACCAACAGACAACTCCCAGGATACGACCTTCTCGGTTGTGGCCTCGGATGGGATGGATAGCGATACACTGGTTGTTTCCGTGACAGTCATTCCGGTCAATGATCCGCCTGTGTTCGATCGCCCATTCCCCAAACCTGTGATCAGCGACATCGAATCACTGCATTTTGAAATCAACCTGGACGATTACGCATCCGATCCGGACAATCCGGACAGTTCACTTGCCTGGTCGCATACAGTCATCGGAGACGCCGCTATCACAGTCACGATCAACCAGACCAGCCATGTAGCACAAATTCACGGTAAGGATCTTTTAGGTGATATCTCGGTGGCTTTTACCGTGTCTGACCCAAGCCAGGCGTCAGCAACCGACACCCTTACCTTGTCCATCATCGACACAGGGATTGACGACATCACCGGTACCGTACCGGACACCTATGTGCTCGAAAACAACTTCCCCAATCCTTTCAATCCGGCAACGACTATTTGTTACGGGCTTCCGCGTCCCACACATGTAATGCTCAGCATCTATAACATGCTGGGACAAAACATTGCGACACTTGTGGATAAGCAGCAAAACGCGGGACGGTACAATGTGATCTGGAACGCCGCAGACGTGCCGTCAGGCATCTACTTCTACCAGATCCGAACCGAAAACTGGCAGCAGGTCCGCCGGATGATTTTAATGAAATAAAAACATTTTCCTCGGATGGTTCAAGGAGATCCCTCTTGCGTTAGAGACCTGTCGAGAGTGGATATCTCCGTTGATTTATCTTGACTTTCATAATAAAAAGTATATCTTGTTACCCTCACTTTTTCATACGGATTGCGGATTGCGGCCAAAGTCAGGCAGTAATTTCGGAATGTGATTAAAATGTAGAAAATCATTCTTTATCCTGCTTATTTCTTGTTGTACAAAATGGAACCTGATACATGGCATCTTTCAACGTGAAAATTGCTGTCAAAACTGATCAGAAAGGACCTGTCCTCTCGCCTCTGATTCACGGACTGGCAATCGAACATGTTGGCAGCGCTGTCTACGGCGGGATCTGGATCGAAAAAGGAACAGGTCTATCCAAATTTCAGGGTTTGCGCACCGATGTAGCGGAAATTCTGCGGCGCCTGGATCCGGGATCCCTGCGCTGGCCCGGCGATCATTTTGCCGCGACATATCAGTGGACCGACGGTATCGGTCCCAAATCGGACCGGAAACGCCGCCCCAATCTGGCCTGGGGCGGCGAAGAATCGAACGCGTTCGGAACAGACGAATTCATTGCCTTGTGTGGGAAACTGGGCGCCGAACCCGTCATCACTGCGAATGTAGAAACAGACAGCCCGCTCAACCTGGTCCACTGGGTGGACTACTGCAACGGCTCGGGTCAAACCGAATCGGCTTTATGCCGTCGCACCAACGGGAATCCCGATCCCTTTGACGTCCGGTACTGGCGGTTGGGATCAGAGAACATTGCGCCTGATCTGCCGTGGCACGCTGATGCGTACGCGCAGTCTTACCGGAAGGCGGCGGCCCTGATCCGGCGGGCTGATCCCGGAGCAGAGCTGATAGCTTGCTGTCCAGACGATCCGGAGTGGATACACGCCTTCCTTGAAGCGATGAGTCGGCACATTGGGCTCATCGACCACCTGGCCCTTCCGGCCTGGATTGATAGCGATGCTATTGGTGGAGGGAGCTGTCCAGAAAATGAGCGGGACTATTATGGCCTGTTCAGCGCGCTGCCCAGATTGGAAAAAACGATTCTCGACACTGTCGCAATTCTCCGGAAATCCGGCCCCCATACGAAGCACATCAAGATTGCATTGGACAGATGGGCTGTTCGTCATCCTGAGGCTACTGCGGAAAACGGATTGCATCAGCCTGCCACTCTGCGGGACGCTCTGCTGGCGGGATGTGTCCTCCACCTGCTTCACCGATTTTCGAAAAACGTTTCCATGGCCAATATCGCCTATGGCACAGGCGCACTGCAAACTCTGTTGATCACACGGAAGGCGGCAGTCATACACACACCAGCTTATCATGTATTTAACATGCTTCAGCCTCACCTGGAGGCAAGGCTCCTGCCCGTTACGATCTCGACTCCGAACATCAGCATCCAGCAAAACAACCAGGTTCTTTCTCTTCCCAGAATTGACGTCCTGGCTACGCAGAGCGCCAGCCGCGACAGTCTCACTGTCACGCTGATCAATCTGCATCTGGATAAAGAGGCTGATTTATCGTTGTACATTGATGCAGAAGCCGTATTGTCATCGGTCTCGGCAATGACTCTGACATCAGATTCACCTGATCATGAAAACACGATCGAATCGCCGCATCGCGTTGAACCGAAAGAATCGGAGATACAGCACAGTGAAAATCCTGTCCAGATCCTTCTTCCCCCTTGCAGCCTGACCAGAATCCAGATTGATCAAAATAAAAAACGGGTTTCAATATAATCCCTCAACGAACTGTTTCTTGATGATATGAAGAGGAAACCGTTCTGATGACGTAATTTCAATCTTGGAAATGCCGTGTTTTTTAAAATGTGCAATATACATTTTTAAGCCGTTTATAGGGAACAGATTCTGAGTATTTTTCGTATCAAAACAATCTGAAAACACATCCCAAGAAAGGAGGGGATTTCTGATGAATCGAATTGTTCGATGTGAAATCTGCGGTGCAGCCATCCCCCCAAAAAGGCTCGAGATTCTACCCAACACAACCACGTGTGTCAAATGCAGCGAAACACAACCCTACTCAGAAACCGATATCCTGGGATTTAACATCACAGAAGATCATGAACTCAATAATGTGGAAGACTTTGAGGAAGAAGAGTTTTAATTCTGAAACATCAAACAACAAAACAGCCGGCCTCAGTCAAGAAAGCCGGCTTTTTCTTCTAACTGGTTAGGGGAAGTCCATATTGCGTTCACGAAGTCGGATGAAGGAAACCGGTACAGGCTGTTTCCTTCTCGTCCTCGCACTGACTCACTGTTTTATTGGAACTGTCAACACACAGCAGAATGCGTTGCACACTGACACCAATCCATCCGGAGCCCAACAAAAGCTGGATCCGCTTCGACTGGATTTCGTGCTGCTGGAACGCCTGCTGGTTCAGGCAACCAACCAGGAAAGGTCCAAACGGAATCTCGACACACTCACCACCTGGTTGGAATTACAAAAAGTCGCACGGAATCACAGCCGTGAAATGGCCAGCCTGGATTTTTTCTCCCACGAATCACCCCTGACTGATCATCACACACTGGCTGACCGTCTCAAACAGACAGAGATACTCGATGGCAATATTATTATGGGAGAAAATCTCGGTTTTGATTATTTGCTGCACATCGCCGGGATTCCCCATTATGTAAAAATGGAAGGGGATAAACAAATCATCATCAACGGTAGGACGAACAAACCTGTCGAATTTCAGACCTACAGGGACTTCGCAGCGCGCATGGTCGCCAATTGGCTGGCATCCCCCGGACACCGAGACATTCTTCTTCACCCCCGATACACCCAGATCGGCATTGGCGCAGCACTGGGCAGGCAAAACGGTTTCGACGTCCTTTTCGTCACACAGAACTTCGTTGGACCGCTATAAAGATACAGTATCATCCGAGGTAAAATCTGTAAATTTTCCTTTGTTTTTTCACTGACCTTTTTATACATTCCTCAAGGCTTTTAACTGATCACAGGAGATTCCATGCAGTATCAGACTGTCTATTTTGAGAATCCGGGTCCCGAAAATACCGATGAGACACTCAAAGTTGTCACTGAATGGGCTGATCGGCTGGATATCAAGACCGTCCTTGTGGCCAGCGCCTCGGGACAAACCGGCATCGCGGCCCTCCAGCAACTGAAAAACCACACTGTCATTATCGTCACACACGCAACCGGTTTCAAATCAGAGAATCAACAGGAATTGACACCTGAAAATCGGAAACGTATCGAAGAACTCGGAGGACATGTTCTGACTTGCCAGCACGCTCTGGCGGGAATCAGCCGGGCCGTTCGACTTCAGCTCAACACATATCAGATCGACGAAATAATCGCCAACACGTTTCGGCTGTTTGGGCAGGGCGTCAAAGTGGCCGTTGAGCTGAGTCTCATGGCCGCTGATGCCGGTTTGATTCGAACCGACGAAGATCTTATCGCAGTCGGAGGAACGAATCAGGGCGCAGACACTGCAGCTGTCATCAGGCCGGCCAACATTTCCCGATTCTTCAATCTGAAAGTCAGGGGCATCCTCTGCAAACCATGGTCGTTCTAACCAGGGAAGCTATTATTTATGCTTGACAAGACCCATTCTCGGAAAGTGGCTTTGGTGACTGGCGCATCCAGCGGCATCGGCCGGGCTTCTGCGATCAGACTGGCCCGTGAAGGAGTACGTATTGCCATCACCGGACGGGACGCTGACAGCCTCACCCAAACGACCGACCAGATCCGATCGGACGGCGGCGAAGCCTTGTCCATACCGGTGGACCTGACTGTAGAAAACCAGACGGAAACGTGTGTCAGAAAGATATTGGATACATGGGGCAGACTCGACATCCTCGTCAACGCCGCAGGCATCATCGCCACAGGTACACTTGAAAACACATCTCTATCTTCATGGGACACCATGATGGGCATCAACCTGAGATCTGTATTCCATCTGATGCAGTTGGCCCTCCCCCATCTGGAGAAAACCAAAGGGACCATCGTGAACGTCTCAAGTGTGACGGGCGTGAGAGCGTTTCCCGGCGTTCTGGCTTATTGCGTCAGCAAGGCCGCCGTTGATCAGTTGACGCGATGCGCGGCCCTCGAACTGGCGCCCAAAGGCGTCCGTGTGAATGCCGTCAACCCCGGTGTGATCAGAACCCAGCTCCACCGACGCGGCGGCATGGATGAAAAAGCCTACACAGCCTTCGCCGAACACAGCCGCACAACCCATCCATTGGGCAGGATCGGTGAACCGGAAGAGGTTGCCGAACTCATCACCTTTCTGGCCACCGAACGGTCCGCATGGATCACCGGCGAAACCATCAGCATCGATGGCGGCCGGTCGCAAACCTGTGCGCGATAGATATAGTGTGCACCAATGGGACAGAATGATCCGAGACTTTCAATGAAGCGAATCCTCATCATCGTGCTGAGCTGTCTGACACTTGGGAAATCGGCTCCGGCGCAAACACGGGCCATTACCCTGGATGATTTTTTCTCAATCCGAAGACTGGATCACCTGACACTTTCTCCTGACGGAGAATGGATCGCCTACACCGCCACCCAATCAGAACTCCCTGGAAACAAGCCCAATACCGATATCTTTCTGGTCAGCTCCATGGGTGGAGCCGCGCGCCAACTGACCACCCATCCAGGATGCGACACCCGTCCGTGCTGGAGCCCCGATGGTTCGCTCATCGCCTTCCTCTCTGATAGACAGGGCAAGTCCCAGATTTACGTCATCCCCACTGACGGCGGAGAGGCACGGATCATCTCTCATGTTCCGAACGGTGTTGATGATTTCACATGGTCTCCTGATGGCGCTTACTTTGCACTCACAACAAAGATACTCCCAAGGAAAACGGAAAAGGATTCAGCAGCGCAGGATATAGATCACCATCCGCTATCCAGATTAACACTACAAACCGTCAATACGCTTCCTGTCGGTCGGCGGGATCAGTTGGCCAGCGGCGGGACAAGCCATCTTTACGTGATGCCTTTTGGGGGCGGCGATCCATGGGATGTGACGCCGGGACAATACAATACACCGCCTGCTACTCTGGGAAGCCATTGTGATTTTGCATTCGCGCCTGATGGTCGGGAAATCGCGTTCGTTCGAAACACCGATTCGTCAGCCTCATTGTCGACCAATAACGACATCTTCGTTGTTTCTTCGACCGGGGGATCCATCCGTCGTATCACCGGTAACCTCGCCAATGATAATCAACCAGCCTACTCTCCCGATGGTCGCTACATCGCCTACCGCGCAACCCGCAGACCAGGGCACAGCGCCGATCAGTACGACCTGATGCTGTATGAACGAGCAGACGGCGTCAAACGGAATTTGACTGTGGAATTCGACCTCGACGTAGGAGAAGTCGTATGGGCGCCATCGTCTGAAAAGATTTATTTTACAGCAGAAGACCAGGGAAGCATGGTTGTCTTCTGTCTCAATCTGAAGTCGGGAAAAATAAAGGGACTGATTTACACAGGTTGCAATACCCGACTCGCAGTTTCGCCTGACGAACAAGTGTTATATTATCTTAAAACCGAAATGCACAAACCTCGCGACATGTACCGAAGCAACGCAAAAGGCGAAGAAACATTGCAGCTCACCTTCGCCAATTATGATCTCATGGCTGAACTTGAAATGAATAAGGCTGAGGAATTCTGGTTCCCAAGCACCGACGGATTGCTGATTCACGGATTCCTGGTTAAACCGCCGTTCTTCGATCCTGGGAAAACGTATTCCAGTATCGTTTTCATTCACGACGGGCCGCAGGCTGCGTGGCGAAATGCGTTTACAACGGCGTTTAATCCCCAGCTCTTCGCATCACGTGGGCACGCAGTCATTCTAATCAATTTTCGCGGATCAAAAGGATATGGCCAGGCATTCTGCGACGCAGTCTCGAAAAACTGGGGCGGAGAGCCCTATCGCGACATCATGACCGGTCTCGATTACGTAGTAAAAACGTACCCCTTTCTGGATCCAAACAGAGCCGCAGC
>CAZDVF010000029.1:0-14617 GCA_964508725.1 uncultured bacterium
TGCCTTTATCGAAGGGATTGAGAAACGCCGTCTTGTAGACCGGAACGACGTAAAGATCTGAGAGGGCGACGTCCACCATGCCCTTGAAGAGAGACGATCCATCAACCCGTTCACCGTCTGTGAGTATGTGTTCGGCTTGACTGCGATTGGCGATGGGGAGTTTGAGTTCCTTGAATTTGCCATCCAGGGCAGTGTAATGGAACGTGATGCGTTCGATGTTTTGTGTCTCAATGATTTTGATCAGGTCGTCCCGCGTGAAATCTTCGCGTGGTTTATTGAGAATCAGAGAGATGGGATTAGTCAGGGCGTACGGGTGATCCATAGTAGAATCTCCTGGCTGGTATCGATGCGTGAGGACTTTTCGTAAATTTTAATATAATAAACTTCCATCAAATGTCAACATGAAACTGGCGACAGATAAAGCGGTTGCTTCTTTTTTTTGAATGTATTACATTTAAACGTCTCAATCGGGAACATTAATTAAAAAGAGTGCATATGCACAAGTTACGTATCGGTGTGGTCGGTGCAGGACATTTGGGACGCTATCACGCCTTAAACTACGCTGAGATGACGGATGTCGAACTCATTGGTGTGACCGATATCAATACCGAACGAGGATCACAGGTAGCAGCCGAGGCTGGTTGTTCCTTTGTTAGCGATCTGGACGCCCTGCTTGCCAGAGTGGACGGGGTTAGCGTGGCTGTTCCTACGGATCGCCATCACGCTGTGGGATTACGGGTACTCGACACCCACGTCCACTGCCTCATGGAGAAACCTGTCGCCAGCTCGCTTGATGAAGCAGATGATTTGATCCGACAGGCCAAAGAGAAGGATGTTGTTTTTCATGTGGGGCAGATTGAGCGGTTCAATCCTGCGTTGCGTGCGTTGGAGGGCTTAAAGATCCGCCCTCAATTCATCGAGGCGCATCGTCTGGCGCCCTTCAATCCCCGCGGCACAGAGGTGGCCGTGGTGCTCGATCTGATGATTCATGACATTGACGCTGCCCTTTACCTGACCGGGCATCCTGTCACCGATGTGAATGCCAGCGGCGCGGCTGTGGTCTCGGATACGATAGACATTGCCAATGCCCGCATCCGATTCGCCAACGGCAGTGTGGCCAATCTGACTGCCAGCCGGATTTCGCAGAAGGCGATGCGCAAGCTGCGGATTTTTCAGAAGGACTCCTACATCGGCGTGGATTTCCTCAACAAAACGACGGATGTGTTTCGACTCGGCGATACTGATCCGGAAAATGGAAACATCGTTGGTGAAATGGGAACCGGTCAGAAGAGGCGGAATGTGATCCGCTTTTGCCCGGATATTCCCCAAAAGCAGAGTTTGCGCTTTGAGCTGGAAGCCTTCGTCCAAGCCGCGCAAGGCAAGCCCTCCGCAGGTGTGTCGGGCGAGGAAGGACGGACTGCTTTGGTCGTGGCTGTTGAGGTCCTGCGACAAATCGAAGGTGAAATCCGTGCTTAAGAAAATGGGATATGTCACAGTGTGGAGCGCTCTTGTGGCTGTTCTGGGCATTTTGACTCTTAAAGAGCGTGCGCCGATCGGGCCTGTGGTGCTGGGCCTTTCCATTTTCCCCATTATAGGTTTAGTCCTTTCACACCGGTCCGTCAAATCGGCGCTGCCCGATCTGATTTTCGGAGCGATTGATACCGGACTGCTGACCATTCCTGCTCTGACAGGGGGCATTTTCTTCGGCGTGGCCGGCGCCATCGCAGGCAGTATCATTGGAGATGCGATTACCGACGGCATTGCCGGTTTCTTCGAAGGAAGCATTGCCGAAGCTCTGCGCACCCGGGGCATCGAAGAGAGCCGGGAACCGGTCACAACGTCCCTGGGCAAGATGGCGGGTTGCCTGCTGGGCAGTGGCATTGTGTTGTCCATTGCCCTGATGATTGGAATCCAACCACAATTTTCGTGATGATTCAGACCATCTGAATAAGTCTATCATATGGGGTGATGATTATGACACAACAACGAAACGGATGGATGCTTGCCGGCGCGATTCTCATGCTCCTTGTTGGTGTCATCCGGGGTCTGGGGGCCGTCATGCTGTTGACTGGAAGCCCAACCATTCTGGCCGATATTCAAGCGAACGGCACAACTGTCCAGGCCCTGGCAATCATTCTTTTTGGCATCAGTCTTGGGGAGGTGGTCGCAGCCGTGGGCGTGTTTCTGTTAAAGCGGTCTTTCTGGACCCTGGGCCTGATCGTCACTGTCCTCTTTGTCATCGATGGGCTCCTCAATGGGATCGTGTTTTACGGGCGTCCCGGTGTAGGGGGTACAGTGGTGAACCTGGTTTTTGCGGTGTTGATCGTGTTCTGTCTGGTCCGGTCGAGACCTGTGATAGACCGTAAGGAAAAAGGAGATGGATTTGGCGTTTCCTGATCCATTGGTCCCGATTGCCACGTGTGAAGCTACAGATTGCACCGGATGCTCGATTGCCGATTCTGTACACTGTCATTTCTGCCCAGCAGATCTGGTGCGTTTCCTTCTCATCTCGATACCAGCTTTTCTCGTCGGCGGAGCAGCGGTTTTGTCCGTGGGTTTGGCACCACTGTTCATTTGGGTATCCATCATTGTTGGTTTCTTCGGTTTCGCTGAGATCAGGGTCATGTGTTCGCATTGCCCACATTACGCTGAAGATGGTACAACACTGGGATGTTGGGCCAACCACGGCTCTCCGAAGTTGTGGAAGTACCGTCCGGGTCCGATGTCCACTACCGAATATGTTGTGTTCTTTGGCGGCTTTGTCATTGTGTGGGGATATCCGCTTGCCTTCTTCTTGGTTGGGGGACTTTGGTTTCTCCTTGGACTGTACCTTCTTCTCACGATTGGCTCCTTCGTCGTCTTGAAGATAGTCTTTTGTTCAAAATGCATAAACTTCGCGTGTCCTCTGAACGGCGTACCTGACGAGGCAAGAATCCTGTTCTTTGAGCGCAATCCGTCTGTCGGGAGGGCCTGGAATAGACGTTGCGGGAGAGGTGCATGTGACAAACCGCACGTGCGCAAGTAATTGTCCGTTGCGGTCGAAGCAGACAATCGATTCGATTGGGGTGATGGAAAAAAAGCTGACCATTTGCGTGATCGCCGGTGAGGCGTCAGGCGACCTGCACGGCGCGAATCTGGTCCGCGCTCTGAAACGGCGCCATCCCGATGTGCAGGTTTTCGGCATCGGCGGTGACCAGATGGAGTCGGAAGGCGTGGAACTCCTCTACCACGTGCGTGAGATGGGATTCCTCGGTCTGTGGGAAGTGGTCCGTCATCTGCCCTTCATCCGCCGCGTGTTTGGAGAATTGGTCCGTTCACTGGATCAGAGACGTCCGGAGCTTGTCCTGCTTATCGATTACCCCGGATTCAACTTGCGCTTCGCCAAAGCGGCAAAGAAGAAGGGCGTCCCTGTTTACTACTACATTTGCCCCCAGGTCTGGGCGTGGGGCAAACGCCGCGTGCGAATCATCCGCCGCTGGGTGGACCGGCTGGCCGTCATCCTCCCGTTCGAAGCCGATTTTTTCCGAAAGCACGGCATTGACGCGCGATTTGTGGGGCATCCGCTCAAGGATACTGTCCACACCAGTCAGACCCGGGCCGACTTTTTCCACTCTCTGGAGCTTGATCCGGCCGCGCCCACGCTGGGTCTGTTGCCGGGATCGCGCATGCAGGAGATCCACCGTCTTCTGCCGGTCATGGTCGCGACCTGCCGGCGTCTCCGCGCCCGTTTTCCAAACATCCAAACCCTTCTGGGCGCTGCGCCGACGCTGGATGATGACGCATACAATCCCGCCCTGTCGGACACGCCGTTCATCCATCTGGTTCGTGACGCCGTCCACGATCTCATGGCGCACTCGAATGCTGTCCTTGTGGCGTCGGGTACGGCCACGCTGGAGACAGCCATTCTCAACACACCCATGGCCATCGTCTACAAGGTCTCGCCCGTGACCTGGTTTTTCGGAAAGATAATGGTCCGCCTGAAACACATCGGACTGGTCAATATCATCGCCGGGCGGGAAGTGGTGCCCGAACTCTTGCAGCATCGGGCCACGGCCCAGCGCATCGCGCAGGTCGCCGAACGCCTTCTGACTGACGGTGCGTTGCGCACACGGATCCAACACGATTTGAGCCGGGTTGTTGAGGCCCTGGGTGAGCCTGGCGCATCAGAGCGAACAGCGGAGGACGCGCTCAATTTCATCCGAGAAAAGCATGGCGGAAGCGTCGTCTCAGATTCCCGTTCCGCGAGGAGTGACAGGTGAAACCGTGGGATTCACACATTCTCAGCACGATACTCTGTCCCCTGTCGCTGCTCTATGGCCTGGGCATGGCGGTGCGTTCCGCCCTTTACCGGCGCGGAGTGCTTCCCACACATGCGCTGGATGTGCCGGTGATCAGTGTGGGCAACCTGGCAGCCGGCGGAATCGGCAAGACGCCGCTGGTGGCCATGCTGGCGCGGGAGTTGTCAGGCAAAGGGCTGCGTGTTGTTGTTTCCTCCCGCGGTTACAAGCGGAAACACTGCCAGGGCGAGATTGTCTCCGATGGCGAGGCCATTCTCCTCCCTCCCGAAGCGTCGGGAGACGAGCCTGCCATGCTGGCCCGCCGTTTGAAGGGCGTCCCCGTTGTCGTGGGTAAAAACCGCCACCGGGTGTGCAGCCGGGCTTTGTCTGCCTATCCGTGCGATGTGTTGATTTTGGATGACAGTTTTCAGCATATCAGGCTCCACAGGAACTGCGACATTGTCCTTCTTGACGCCAATGATCCCTTTGGTAACGGCCGTTTACTTCCGTCAGGACCGCTGCGAGAGCCACGAACCGCCCTGAAGCGGGCCGACCTGATTGTTCTTTCCCGCGCAGAACCGGAGCAGGATGTGCCATCCAAAATCCAGCAGATCGGCAGATGGACCGATGCCCCGGTTGTGGCATGCCGGCATCGGGCCACAGGCTGGATGTCACACGCGGATGAAACGATCCACCCGATAGATTCGTTACGCGGCCGCCGGGTTGCCGCGTTTGCCGGCATCGGAAGTCCCGACGCCTTTCGCCGCACATTGCAGCAAGTCGGTGTCCACATTGCCTGGTTCCAGACCTTTCCGGATCATCACTGGTACGCTCCGGATGAATTGTTGTCCATTTCAGACCAGGCAAAAAAGGCGGGCGCTGAAGCACTTGTCACAACAGAAAAAGATGGTGTGCGCATCCCCCAGCAGTTCGTCGATGATCCGAGTCTCTACATCCTCAGGATCGAAGCCGAGGTCATCAGCGGGAGGGACCATCTGAATCGTGTGTTAACACGTGTCATGAACCTTGACTAATGGTTCAGACCGAGGGGAGTCGGCATGCAATCCAAACGCATTATGGTCGTGGACGACGACAAGCATATCCGCAAGTTGATTCACGATAACCTGGTCCGCAACAAGGACTATTCGGTCATCGAAGCCACCAACGGTGAAGCCTGTCTGCGCAAGCTGGATGAGGAGGAGATCGACCTGATTATGCTTGACTTGCAGATGCCGGGCATCAACGGCATGGAGACTCTGAGGCAGATCAAGGCCAAATTGCCTCGGCTGCCTGTCATCATCATGACAGCTCACGGCACCATCGAAAAGGCTGTCTCGTCCATGAAACTGGGATCTTACGATTTTCTGACGAAACCCTTTCCCGGCGAACGGCTGCGGGTGACGGTCAAGAATGCCCTTGAGGCCAGCGCGCTGGAATCTGAACTTCAGAGTCTTCGATCCGAACTCAAGGATCGATACGCGTTTGGCAACATTGTGGGTCAGTCTGGCGCCATGCAGGACGTATTCCGCGCTGTTGAGAAGATCGTAGACAGCGACGTGACAGTGCTCATCCAGGGTGAAAGCGGAACGGGCAAGGAACTCTTTGCGAGGGCCATCCACAACAAGTGCAAGGCGCGGTGCAGCAAACCCTTTGTGGCGGTCAACTGTACAGCGTTACCCGAATCGCTTCTCGAAAGCGAGCTGTTTGGTCACGAGAGGGGAGCATTCACCGGAGCTTCCAACCGGCGTATCGGCAAATTCGAGCAGGCAGACGGCGGCTCTGTTTTTCTCGATGAAATCGGGGATATGAGCCTGGCCACGCAGGCCAAGATCCTGCGCGTTCTCCAGGAGCGTGAGTTTGAGCGGGTCGGCGGCAATGATTTGGTGAAAGTGAACATCCGGTTGATTTCAGCAACGAATAAAAACCTGGAAGAGGAAGTCCATCGAGGCGCTTTTCGCGAAGATCTCTATTACCGCATCAGCGTGTTTCCCATTCGTCTGCCGGCCCTGCGCGACCGGAAAGGCGACATCCTCCCCCTTGTCATGCATTTTATCGATCGTTACGCCAAACGCGAAAACAAACAGGTGACGGGGGTTCAGCGCGAGGCTCTCAATGTGCTGACGGGTTATCACTGGCCGGGGAACGTGCGCGAACTTGAAAACGCTGTTGAGCGAGCAGTGGTGATCACAGGCTCGCACGATATCATTCTGGATGACCTGCCGCCCCATATTGTTGCTATCGGACGTGAGGGATTAACCGATCCTGAGGAGACGCTGCCGCGCTGGATTGAGAAGTTGGAGGTGGAGGTCTTGCGTAAAACACTTCTCGAATTTGAGGGAAATGTCACTCAGACCGCCAAGAAGCTGGGTATTGGCCGGGCCACCATCTACC
The DNA here is from genome assembly GCA_964508725.1 of uncultured bacterium. Classification (GTDB taxonomy): domain Bacteria; phylum Zhuqueibacterota; class QNDG01; order QNDG01; family DSAB01; genus CAZDVF01. Next base: position 6,669 of record CAZDVF010000029.1, read on the forward strand.
GTAAAGCGAAAAAATACCATTTGCCCATCACGCGTTGAGGAGGATTGAGACGTGACGTCAGTATCCGATTTTCTTGTGATTGGAAGCGGTGTGGCGGGGCTCTCTTTTGCCCTGCGCGCTGCTGAAAAGGGAACCGTCACAGTCATTACGAAAAAGGAGCGCGCCGAATCGAACACCAACTATGCCCAGGGTGGCATCGCTTCGGTGTTTGATGCGGAAGATGCGTTCGAGTACCACATTCAGGATACCAAAACAGCGGGCGTTGGACTCTGCAATTCCGACGCTGTGGAGGCCATCGTTCGGGAAGGACCGGAGCGTGTGCGCGAGCTGGAAGCCTGGGGTGTCACGTTTACCCATAAATCGGATAATCAATCCGAGTTCGATCTGGGACGTGAGGGAGGCCACACGAGAAACCGTATTGTCCATGCCCAAGACCGGACGGGTCAGGTGCTTGAGCAGGGTCTTTTGGATCGGGTGCGGAACCATTCCAACATTGAGATGCTCGAAGACCATATGGCGGTGGAGCTTATCACCGAGCATCATCTTATGCGGGGCAATAAAATCCAGGAAGACCAGGTCCATTGCTGGGGAGCCTATGTTCTCAACGGTAAAACCGGTGATGTGGAAATTCGTTTGTCGCATGTTACGCTGCTGGCTTCGGGAGGCATGGGCCGTGTGTACCTTCACACCACCAATCCGGCCATAGCTGTCGGAGATGGTGTGGCCATGGCATACAGGGCCGGCGCGGCGATTGCCAATCTGGAGTTTATGCAGTTTCATCCTACTTCGTTATTTCATCCACTGGGAGATTCGTTTCTCATCTCTGAAGCGGTTCGCGGACACGGCGGAATCTTGCGCACAAAAGATGGCGACGCATTTATGTCCAACTATCATCATCAGGCTGATCTGGCCCCGCGTGATGTAGTGGCGCGGGCAATCGATACAGAGATGAAACGCAGCGGCTGCGACTGCGTTTATCTGGATGTTACCCACCTCGATGCGGAAGAGACGCGCAGCCGTTTTCCCCAGATCAGTGAGCGGCTTCTCTCTCTTAAAATCGATATGACACGCGAGCCGATTCCTGTTGTGCCGGCTGCGCATTACATGTGCGGCGGTGTGCTGACCGACCTGGCGGGACAGAGCTCGATCGACGGACTATACGTGACGGGTGAGGCCGCCTGCACCGGTGTACACGGCGCCAACCGGCTGGCTTCCAATTCACTTCTCGAGGCGCTGGTTTTTTCGTATCGTGCGGCGCAGAGCGCGATCCCGAGAATCCAAAAAATGGATTCGTTTCCCCAGGATATTTCCCAGTGGAATGACAAGGGAACCTTTAATCAGGAGGAGTGGGTTCTCATCTCACATGACCAACACGAAATCCGGCGCTTGATGTGGGATTACGTCGGCATTGTGCGGACAGATGAGCGGCTGGAGCGGGCGCGCCAGCGTATCAACCTCATCACCGAGCAGATTGAAGTGTTTTACAAGAAGACCAAAGTCACGCCGTCGTTACTGGAATTGCGGAATTTGGCGTGCGTTGCCGGACTGATCATTCGTTTGGCTCTCTTCCGCAAGGAGAGCCGGGGGCTACACTACACCACAGACTATCCCGATCGGGATGACGAACACTGGCTGGGCAATTCAGTCATCACAGGGCATGACATCAGGATAGACAAACTGGCTGATGGGTGACGGCTTGCGACAAGATCCTTCCCACATTCTGATTGGAGCTACGGCGGACAGATACCGCAACTTCCCTGTGTATGCGATTCTCCTCCTTCTTCGCTGGACCGGACTTGCCTTCTGCGAGGTGACCACGAGTCTGTTCCGTCAACCGAGACTGTGCCGCTCTGTGACCCGTGGTATGCATCTGGGGCTGCACCTTCCCAATTTAGGTAACTGCGGGTACGATTTTTCGTCGCGTGACAGGCTTGAAACCATTACGTCTGATTTGGATGCGATCCGGAAATATGGATCGTTGTTCGACATCCGGTATGCTGTGTTTCATCCACCAGAAGCTGACAAGTCTCCCGACGTATTTCCGACTTATGTCCGTTCACTCAAGCGTGTCGGTCTCCCCCTGGTTCTGGAAAACATCCAGGGATATTCGGTTGACAGCTTTGGCGCTTTTTATAACACACTTCGGCACGAACTGGGTGATGATTTGACGGGAATCTGTCTGGATATTCCGCATGCGGTGCTGTCGGATCATGACTGGACCGAATTCTTCCACGCTTTCCAGTCGGAGATCCGCGTGATTCACCTGACTGACTGTAGAGGCGAAGCGGACAGCCACTTGCCCTTCGGCTTGGGTGGTGATCTTGATTTGGAAGAGATTCTCACATTCATTCAGGAAGAAGAATATTCAGGCGTCCTTAATTTCGAAATGATGCCTCCGGGTTTCAATGCATTGGATGCGTATTTTGGATCCATCATTTTAGCTAGAGAACGGCTGGATCCATCTAATCTGGTGAAAAGTCGCAAGCGGATCGGACATGTGCTCCAGTTTGGTCGGATTTTGAATCTGTTAAAACGGGATGTGCCCGCACATGCGGATTGAGTCAAGAGACATCCCATTCGAGAAAAGATGAGTTTTTATCTGCAGGACGTAGAAAGGAGGGTGAGATGCCGTCTACGCTAGCTGAAAAGAGTTTACGTCTTGTCACGTGTGGGAGCCTCTTCGTTCTCCTCATGGGAGCGCTCATTACCATGCATTACGGCATTGACAACCTGAATCTCATTCAGGTCTTTTCAGCGGACGAAGCGTTCGCAGTCAAGAATGTGACGATGAATCTGGAGAATAATGATCTGGATCCGCGGGGCGCATACAATTATGGTTATGTGGTCCATTCGCTGAATGTGCTGATCACCAGCACATTCAAGGCCGCAGGATTTAACGTGGAGCCCCGGCTCATCGTCTATGTATTCCGGATGATTTCCCTGGTGAGTTTTTCATGCCTTCTGGCCGTGGCCTACAAGATGATGAACAGTCTTATGGCCGACCGACACCTGGCCGGTCTTTCGGCGCTCTTCCTCGCCTCGACGCCCAGCCTGTACTATTACGCCCAGTACACCAATCCCGATATGATGCAAGCATTCCTCATTACAGCTAGTCTGTTTGTTGCGTGTTCTCATCAAACCGCCCGCGGCGCGCTCGTTGCTTCCGCCGTAGCAGGGCTGGCGTTTGGAACAAAATACTCTGGTGTTTTTGTCCTGCCGTTCCTGTTTCTGCCGTACTATCTGTCCTGTCTCGGTGAGACTAATCCCAAAACCAAGAAGGACAGGTCTTCTACATCTTATATCCGTCCCTTGCGGATTTTCGGATTGATGATCCTTGTGTTCCTGGCCATGTACCTGGCGTCCAATCCCTATGTGCTGACCAATTTCAGTGCGCTCCAGGAAGATCTGGCGTTTGAACGCCAGCACGTGGGACGCGGTCACGGACAGGCCGAAGCAGCCAATCCCTTTCTCTGGTTTTCGCTTCTGGGTGATGAGTTTAAAGTGATTGGCAGCATTTTGATGGTCCTGGGCATCCTGGCCTTCCTCTTCTTCCTCGTTCAGCGAAACAAAACTTTTCGCGAATTGTTCGGTTCCGCAGTTAACCGGACAGGTCTGACCCTGTTCCTCTTCGCGGCGTTCTCCCTGATCTACTTGATGGTTGCAGTGAACATGCGCCGGCCGCGCTATTTTTTCCACATTCTCCCGGTCATTGTGATCCTCGGCTTTTGGGGGATGCAGGAACTCCTCCAGATGCTCAATGAAAAGTGGCGCACTGTGGGTCGCGGCGCGCTTCTGCTGTGCATTTTGCCGCTGACCTGGGGCGCGGTGAAATCAACGGCGCACATCAGTGACAGGTATCATCATCAGTATGTCAAGGCGTCGCAGTGGATCGAGGCGAACTATCCGCCTGATGTGCGTATTTTGGCAGATTCGTACAGTTACCAGAGTCCACGGTTCACCCAATACCAGCCTGTTTTTGGAGTGAATCCCCGGGTAATCAACCAGGTTCAGCCCCAGCTCATCATTCTGAACCGAACCATGTCCGGCCGCTGGTCGTGGAAGCAGGAAGGCTCCACTTTCACCGATGGTAAATTCCGTCTTGGCCGGGCGGATAACGCGCAGGCGTACTTTCAATTTCACCAGCAGCTTTTTTCTGAAACGTCGCCATTTGGGGTGGTGTATGAAACGGAGAATGTGGTGATTCTGGAGCGCAAGCCTGAATCCGATCAGTCCAGTCCGTAGATTCTGAGACGGCATCCTTCCCCGATCAGACGCGGGATGACAGATGCGCATCAGGTAGTTCAGTTGACAACAGAATCCTCTCATTATGTCTTTTCGATTACATCCTTTTCTCAGGAGGTTGACATGAAATCTCTTTTTCCGAAATGGTCCACAAGCCTGGTTTTAATCCTTGGTTTGACCGCCCTGACCCTTCACGCGCAGCCTGGCAAACCCGAGCTGTATGGAGACAAAGATGTTGCGGCGCAACTGTCTTTTTCACAGAAAAACCAGTCGGCCATCGAGACCTTTGCCGCTGACTATATGGATTTCCTGGGCGGGTACAAGACGTCGCGTGAGTGCGTCTCCTTTTTTGTGGATGCGGCCCGCAGCGATGGTTTCAAAGACTGGAAAGCTTTTTACGCTTCGGGTGGCAAACCAAAAGCAGGCGACCGATTTTATTTCAACAACCGGCATAAAAATCTCGTCCTCTTCATCATCGGCGAGAAGCCTGTTGAGAAGGGCATCCACCAAATGATCTCGCATTTGGACGCAAACCATCTTTATCTCAAATTCAATCCCCTGTACGAGAAGCTGGGATTCGCACTGGCTCATACGAAAGTGTACGGCGGTATCAAAAAGTTCGGGTGGCTTTCGCAGCCGCTGGCCATTCACGGAGTGGTATACACACAGGATGGCAAGAAGGTGGAGATCGTCATCGGCGAAGATCAAACCGATCCTGTGGTTACCATCCCGGATATTGCGGCGCACATGCAGAGCTGGAACATCGGTGGCGAGCATGTCAAGAACGAGCAGATGGATCCCATCCTCGCTTGCACGCCATTGGGCGAGAATGGAGAAAAGAGCCTTAAGGCTTATGTCCTCAATTTTCTTGAATCCAAATACGGCATAACAGAAGATGATTTTGTTTCGGCTGAAATCGAACTGGTCCCTGCAGCGAAACCCAGAGAGGTGGGTCTCGACCGGGCCCTGATCGGCGGATTCGGCCAGGATGATAAAGTTTGCTCATTTATTCAGTACCGGGCCATCAAAGAGGTTGGCACGCCCAAACATACCTGCATCGTCGATCTGAGCGACAAAGAGGAAGTCGGCTGGCAGGGCACCACCGGGATCAACACATACAAGATTGAGCGGATCATCGGGCAGATCGTCGAGCGGGTGACGGGCAGTCCCAACGATAACCTGGTCCGTGACGCGTTCGAGCATGGCTATTCGCTTAACGCTGACGTGACGGCCGCGGTGAATCCGCTGTTCCCGCAGCCGCACGAGTTACAGAATGTTGCGGCCCTTGGTTACGGTCCCAGTTTCTGGCAGACAGGCGATCACGCCGAGTTCTGGTGGAAGTTGCGGGACATGCTGAACCGCTCTGGCTGTATCTGGCAGACCGGTGATTTCAGGCAGTCGCAGTCATCGCTGGAAGAATTCGCTGTGCCGCCTGGCCAGACCGGTATGGAGACGATTTACTTCGGATTTCCCCTGGTTTCCATGCACACGCTGTTCGAACTCATCCACAAGACGGATCTGTACAGCGCCTATCTTTCGTACAAATTCTATCTGGAAGATGAGCTGAAAGAGACGGCGTCAAAGTAGGCTGATTGATCTGTTGACCGTCTCTGTGTCATCTGCTCCGTAAAAGGCAAGAGGCGTGACGCAATGGCATCCGAAAAACAGGAGAAAAACAATGCAGCAGTGGAAACAGGGCGGTCTCGTCCAATTATCCGCAGTCGTGTTGTTCGCAGTATTGGCATGTCCCTCGGCGGCGCAACATGAGGTGAAGAGCGCAGGATTTCAGGAACCCGAAAGCCTGGTCCGGGCTCTGTATGAGATGGTTATGTGAATAAAATTTTTTAATTTGTTATGCGGCATGAAAATAGGAGGTATTTCATGAAAAGTAAAAACTACATTTCGTCGAACGTTATCAGCATATTCCTGCTTCTCCTCTCGGTAACACTCAGTCCGAACGCCTATGCTCAAAATCCGCTACTTGTTGTAGATGTAACCGATCACTATTTTTCTGTTAACGGAAGCAGTGCGGACTCGCTGAAAGCGGGTCTGGAGAGATTGGGGTACACGGTGGTTCAAACTGATCAAATGCCTGCTTCCATCAGCAAGAATGAGTACTCGGCAGTATTTGTCTGCGCTGGTATGTTTCCCGCCAACGGTGTGCTGTTGGACGACGATATTCAGGCGCTTTCAGACTATTTGTCTTCGGGAGGCAGATTGTATCTTGAAGGAGGGGATGCCTGGTACTACGATCCCATCATGTACGGCACGGGAAAAATTGAAACCCTCTTCGGCATTGAATCTTCTTATGACGGAAACTATCTGGGAGATGTGCAACAAATCTCGGGTTTCCCCACCAACTTAATGGACGGGATCAGTTTCACCTATGAGGGATTCGTGAATTACACGGATTTTCTCTATCTGGATTTTGATAATACCAATGCGTTCAACCTCTGGGACAATGAAATCGATTATCAGGATGGTTCGGATCCGTTTATATTCCCTGCAGGCGTCGCTTGCGATGTTGCCGGAGGATACAAAACCATCGGTGTCTGTTTTGAGTTTTCCGGTATTCCCCACCAGGTTAAAGACAGAGTGCTCACCCGGTATGCTAGTTTTCTTCTTTCAGGGAGTGTGGGAAAATCATCTGGTACGCCATCGGAAATCTTCGTGTCAACAGGGAAATCGCAAAATCATTTCGCCCTGAATCCCAAAGAGAGAGCCCAAAACCACAGCTATCCGAAACTGTACAACGAGTACACCGGCGAGCTGACGACGGAAGCGCGGATCGATTCACTGGCTTACTGGGATTTTCTCGTATTGAACACCTGGAATCTGGTAGACAATCCCGAAGCCTTTGGCCCGTCGGGGACGATTCGTCAGACAAATCCAAACTGTCTCATCTTCCTCTACTTTTGCCCTTTAGATGGCACCCCATGGTTTACCATAAAATTGGACGGCGGTTATAATTCAATTATTGAGGACGCATGGTACGTTAAAGACGTCAATGGTGATAACCTCAAATTTTTCCATACGGCTGATGACCAATGGACACTGATTCTAAATTTATCAACGGAGGTGAACCAGGTATTTCCCTACTACACGAACAAACACATACTTGCAACCGGCCGGGTAGACGGCGTCTACTACGACTGGGTCGCAGACGACATTTCCTTTGTAAATCACGACACAGAAAATCCCAGCGGTCCCATCGACATCGATAATGACGGCATCGCGGACAGCGATGCCAAGATCGACCAGATCTGGGTGCAGGGGACAAAGGATCTTTTAACGAACGGCCAGGCCCTCTATCCGGATTCACTTTTTGTCATCGGGAACGGCGGTTCGTATTATGATGGCACGTACAACGGATATATACAGGGCATGATGAATGAATGTTTTCATCAAGCGTTGGACTGGCTGGACTGGCATGATCTTGTCAGAGGACACTACCTGATGCACAAGGATGCGCCGGATCCGGTGCTCTCCATGATGCAATTCACCGGAGAACAAACCGATTACCAGCGCATGCGGTATGGGCTCAGCTTGTCCCTGATTCTGGGCGCGTACTACCAGTACACCAGCGAAGGCGACTACACGGCAACCTGGTGGTATGATGAGTATGCCGTGAACAGGGAGACGGGGCAGGCAGAATACGCTCTGGGGGAAAGGGGAGCCTCCATCAGGGATCTCCTCAAGCCGGTGGC
>CAZDVF010000030.1:0-14318 GCA_964508725.1 uncultured bacterium
ATCGAGTTCCGATTGCCATTTTCGACAACACGTCTGGCCAGATGGGCGGCTTTCAGACTGCGCCGGAGGACTTCCAGTGGAATCAGGGTGGCCTGTTTTGTGGCATCCTGAATGGCGTTGTCGCGGGCGGCCTTGTCCGCATCCGTTTTTTTCGGGAGCCGGAATGCATCCATCACCTGGTTAAAGGCGCCGGTGTCGCGGTCCACATCGATCAGAAATGCGTCCTTCATCGCCTGGGCCTCCACTCCGATTTTTTCCATCTCCTCGTTGGATTCTTCGTATCCTTTCTTGCCGTGGGTCAGGGCCGCCACCATGGATGAGAGCGCGGCAGAGAGTCCGCCGCACAGGGCCGCCACGCTGCCGCCACCTGGCGCCGGCGCGTCGGTCGAAAGCAGATTGGTGAATTCGTCCACTGACATACTGACGAGCTGTCCTTTCTCACCCACCTGGTACTCGATGATTTTTTTGTCCGGCTCAAAGGGATAGAGATCACTGAGCCCCATCGACAGCGCAGCGATGTGGATGAGTTCTGATTCGGGCACGCCGCTCGTCTTGTTCTGTTTTTTCAGGTAGTGCCTTCCGGCGATGAGCATGGCCTCAATGGGAATCAATCCCACCAGTTCGCTGCCCGTCACCCGCGCGCCCAGATCTACAGCCAGTTTGCAACACGCATCAAACACAAGGTGTGGCGGCGTGATTTTGTAATTGGTCAGATTGATGGAGACTTGGGCGCGGCCAAAGTCGTCCATGTACCAGCCGACAGCCTTGCAGTGCTTGAACATACCGGATTCACGTAAGGATGCGCCGCTCTCATCGCGCATCGGCTTGCCTTTTTTGTCCCTTTTAAGCCGCCCCTTTTCACGGATTGTAAAGGCGAGCTCCTTGGCGATTTTAACGTCCCGTGTATTCAAATTGACATTGTAGGCGATGAGGAATTCCCGTGCGCCGGTAACCGTGGCGCCGGATTTGGCGTTGAATTTCGCAGGGCCGAAATCGGGCTTCCATTCCGGGTCCTTCAGTTTGTCGGGCAGCCCTTCGTATTCACCGGCCCGGATATCCGCTATGTTTTGCCTTTCCGGTTTGGTTGCGGCGTGCTCATACAAGTAGACAGGAATGCCCAGTTCGTCGCCGACGCGTCTGCCCAGTATTCTGGCCAATTCTGCACATTCATCCATCGTCATGCCGGAGACCGGCACGAAGGGGCAGACATCGGTCGCGCCCATGCGGGGGTGCGCTCCTGACTGTTTGGCCATGTCAATGACTTCAGACGCTTTTTTGATGGCCCTGAACGCGGCCTCTACCACGGCGTCGGGCGCGCCGACAAATGTGACCACGGTGCGGTTGGTGTCTTTGCCCGGATCGACATCCAGCAGGGTTACGCCTTCGGTCTCGCTGATGGCAGCGGTGATCTGGTCGATTTTGGCCATGTCGCGGCCTTCGCTGAAGTTGGGGACGCATTCCACGAGTTTCAGCATGGATGAAGCTCCTTTGTTTGATCAGAAATGAATGGATCTGTATGTCGGTTGATCGTGTCTTGTACGATAAGATTCGTCCGTTTTAAATGAGGTGCCACTTTCTTTTAGAAAGAAAGTGGCCAAAGAAATCGCCTTTTTGCAAGCCACTGTCTCCATCATCCTTCTCGTTAAGCCGCGGAAGAATGTCTTCGCATCCACCCTGACGCGATCCCCGATTAATCGGGGATCATGCCCGCTCCCCTTCGTCTGGTTGTTTGCAATCCATATTTCCAAAGGCGGCAAAAAGGCAACAACATCGCAGGATTCGTTCCGACATAAACCGGACAGGATGTGAAATCCTCTCCATCAATACACGAGGTGAAATTCTTTGGCCACTTCGATGGCCCGTTCGTATCCGGCGTCGGCGTGACGGATGACACCAGTGGCCGGATCGTTATGAAGCACCCGGCGGATGCACCGTTTGGCCCGGTCTGAGCCGTCCACCAGCAGCACCATGCCGGCGTGCTGGGAGTAGCCGATGCCCACGCCTCCGCCATGATGGAACGACACCCACGTGGCGCCGCTGGCCGTGTTGGTCATCAAGTTCAACAGCGGCCAGTCAGACACCGCGTCAGTCCCGTCTTTCATTCCTTCAGTCTCGCGGTAGGGAGAGGCCACAGAACCACAGTCCAGATGGTCGCGTCCGATCACGATCGGGGCTTTGACTTTGCCAGTTTTGACCAGGTCGTTGAAGATGAGGCCGGCTTTTTCGCGTTCGCCCAGTCCTAGCCAGCAGATGCGGCAGGGCAGTCCCTGAAAGGCGACTTTCTCTTGCGCTTCTTGCAGCCAGTGAACCATGTGCTTGTTGTTGGGGAATGCCTCGATCAGAGCGTTGTCCGTCGTATAAATATCCTCCGGATCGCCGGACAGGGCGGCCCAGCGGAAGGGCCCCTGGCCCTCGAAGAACAGGGGGCGGATGTACTCGGGCACAAATCCCCGGTAATCAAAGGCGTTTTTCTCGCCGCCCTGCATGGCAAATTCGCGCAGGTTGTTTCCGTAGTCGAAGGTCTTGCTGTCCTGTTTCTGCATCTCGAGCATCACGCCCACGTGATGGGCCATGCTGGCGAGAGACCGCTTGACGTAAGCATCCGCGTCTTTTTTCCTTAGATCAAGCGCCTCGTCCAGCGTAAGACCCGCAGGGACGTAACCGTTCAGCGGATCGTGGGCCGATGTCTGATCCGTTAACACATCGGGGATGATGCCATCTTTCAGCAGATTGTCCAACAGGTCGCCGATGTTGCCGACCAGGCCGATGGAAAGAGCCTCGCCTTTGGCCTTGGCGTCCAGTGCCCAGGTTTTGGCCTCGTCGTACGATTCTGTCATCCTGTCCAGGTACTTGGTCTTGATCCGTTTCTCGATGCGCGCCCGGTCCACATCGGCGCCGAGAAACACTGCTCCGTTCAGGGTCGCGGCCAGCGGTTGTGCGCCGCCCATGCCGCCGATGCCGCCAGAGACAAGGAGTTTGCCTTTCAGGCTTCCTCCGAAATGTTTTTCGCCGCACGCGGCGAAGGTTTCGTACGTTCCCTGCAGGATGCCCTGGGTTCCGATGTAGATCCAACTGCCGGCGGTCATCTGCCCGTACATGATGAGGTCTTCTTCCCGCAGCTTGTTGAAATGCTCCCACGTGGCCCAGTGGGGCACCAGGTTGCTGTTGGCGATGAAGACGCGTGGCGCTTCGGGGTGCGTCTTGACCACACCCACAGGTTTGCCGGATTGCACCAGCAGGGTTTGGTTCTCGTCCAATTCCAATAAATATTGAATGATCTTCCGAACCGATTCCACGTTGCGCGCGGCCTGGCCTGTGCCACCGTACACGATGAGATTGGCCGGATCTTCGGCCACGTTGCTGTCCAGATTGTTCAGCAGCATGCGAAGTGGCGCTTCGGTCTGCCACGATTTGGCGTTAAGATCCCGTCCCGTCGGCGCATGGTAGTCCGGATGATCGGCGTACTGTTCAAGAAAGGCTGAAACGTTCATGATCTTCTCCATTCAGGTCAATGTGTTTGGCCCGCGCCGCTTCATCGGCGGTGCGGACGAAATCTCCATTTCGAATCATTCCCTGCGCAGTATTGAGATCGCGACTGAATACGCGATCCTCTTCCGCATGATCGATTTTGGTGCGGACACAGCTGTGCACGGTCTCCAGGATGTGGCTCGACTTGAGGGGATGCCGGTAGTCGAAGGCCTGGGCCGCGCAGAGCAGTTCCACAGCCAGGATTTTTTCCAGATTGTCCAGAATCGTGTGCAGCTTTCGCGCGCTGATGGCGCCCATGCTGACGTGATCTTCCTGTCCCAAGGACGTGGGGATGCTGTCTGCGCTGGCCGGGAAGCACAGGATCTTGTTCTCCGTCACCAGCGCTGCGGATGTGTACTGGGGAATCATGAATCCCGAGTTGATGCCCGTGTGCCTCATGAGGAGTTTGGGCAGGCCCTCCATCCCTTCAAGAAGGAGGTAGGACCGTCTGTCGGAGATGTTGCCCAGTTCGGCGGCTGCGACAGCCGCGTAATCCATGGGGATAGCGATCGGCTGGCCGTGGAAGTTGCCTCCGCTGACGGCCTGACCGTCCTCCAAAATGATCGGATTGTCTGTCACGGCGTTGATCTCCACAGTCAGGATTTCCTTCAGGTGGAGCCAGGCGTTGCGCGAGGCGCCGTGGACCTGGGGCATACAGCGCAGGGAATAGGGATCCTGCACCCGGTTGCATTGCGCGTGCGAGGCCACCATTTCCGATCCTGCGAGCAGTGCTTTCAGTCTGTGCGCCACGTGCTGTGATCCGGCGTAAGGCCGCAGCGCATGGAGCTCCGGGAGAAAGGGCTTTTCAGATCCCAGCAGCGCCTCAAGCGTCATGGCGCCGATGATATCAGCCGTGTCCAGGCAGTTCTTGAACCGTTCGAGGGCCGTGACGCCGTGAGCCGCCATGAACTGGGTGCCGTTGATCAGGGCCAGTCCCTCCTTGGGTCCTAGGACAACGGGTTTGAGACCTTCCTGATGCAGGACGTGGCTGGTCTCGGTAATGATGCCTTGATAGCAGACCTGTCCCTGTCCAATCAGAGGAAGAAACAGGTGCGCCAGCGGCGCCAGATCTCCGGATGCGCCCACGGAACCCTGGGACGGCACAACAGGGATGATATTCTTCTCCAGATGCCAGATGATGCGCCGCAGCGTGTCCGGGCTGACGCCGGAGAATCCCCGCGCCAGTGCATGGACTTTCAGGACCAGCATGAGACGGATAATTTCGCTGTGCACCGGTTCGCCCATGCCCACACTATGACTCCGCAGAATGTTGACCTGGAGCTGTTCGGTCTCCTCCCGGCTGATGGCTGTGGTGCACAGGGGGCCGAATCCTGTGTTGACGCCGTATACTGTCCGTTTTTCGTCCACAATCCTGCGGATGATTTGGCGGCAGGCATCGACCTGTTTGATGACCTCGGGAGTGAGCGATCCGTTATGTGGATTTCGGGATAGATCCAGGGCCTTTGCGGGACTGAGATGGTCTTTGCCATAACGGAAGGATTTTGGATTGCCGGTCATCGACGCTCCTTTGGTGAGTCCAGACGGCATTCGAGGGTGAATGTCGTTCCCTGGATTTGAGAGCTGCCGTTCTCTTTCAGGGTAAATCCCGATCGCTTGAGCAGCTTGATGGCGTGAGAAAAACGCCTGTCCAGCAGAATGACGAGGGTGGATATTCCTTGTTTCTTCAGATGATTGATCAGAGAGGTTAACAGTTTTTGGCCGATCTGCTGCCGCTGCCATTCCTCGCTCACAACAAAGTAACGGATGTCGCACGCGCTTTTTGTTGTGTGCCGTGCCACAATGGTGCCGACGCACACGTCGCCGATTTCGGCCACAAACACGGTGTGTGTGCCGTTTTGGATCTCAGGCTCAGGATCGTTCAGCAGGTCCATATCGGCTAAGTCATGATCGATGTTGTCGCTGAACCAGCCCAGGATGAGGCTCTTGAACTGGGGCAGGCAATCGGCACTATAGGGCCGGATGATCACATTATCGGGGCGGTTTTTGCGAATGTCTTCCATAATGCGGTCGTAAATAGTGCGGCTTGAGAGAGCGCCCTCAAGTTCTGTCAGGAATGTCAGAAGGCAGACATTATTTTCGCGTTCGTCGAGCAGCTCGGCCATACTCCTCTTGATGGATTGCCAGACAGGGAGAAGGGTTTCAACCAGTGCCTGTCCTTTCGTTGTGAACCGGATGAGCCGTCTTCGGCCATCTCCTGGATCGGATGCCAGTATGATGAGTTTCCTCTTGCTTAAGGACCTGACCATTTGACTGATGGCGGGATGGGTGATTTCAAGCTCTCGTGCAACTTCGGTCACAGATTGTTCGCCCTTTTGGTGCAAGAGGTAAATCAAGGGGAACCAGCTCATTTCAAAGTCGATTCCCAACGTTTTATATGTTCGGGAGACGTCAGCCATGAAGCGATCGCTGATGCGTTTCAGGCGCGTGCCCAAAATCAGTTCGCCGGTGTCTTGATAAAATCCCAAAAGAGCCCCAAAAATGTTTTAACTTACGTTAGTCCTTACATATCCTATTCAACAATTAAACCATTCCTGAGAAAAAGTCAAGAGAAACTTGAAAAAATGATGAAATGAAAAAAATAATTGTTGGCGATTCCAACTTGTTTTTTTTATATTGGTTTGAGGGAGCCTCCAATATTGAAAAACCAAGTCCAACCATATTTAAATAATAACGGGGAAGGGAGATCACCATGACAGAGAACATGGATCGTCGCGCGTTCATGAAAAGGAGCGCAGTTTTAAGTGCCTCTGCTTTGGCGGGGGGAAGCCTTTTAACACAGTGTGGGCAGAATGCTCAGAAAACAGCGAAGAAAGTGAAGGATGTTGGAGTGTCAGTGGTTCAGGGCAGCGACTATTTTCAGAATACGCTGAAAGCTGTAGAGCAACTGGGCGGGATGGGACAGTTTGTTCCCAAGGGATCGAAAGTTGCGATTCTGGCCAATCCCCAGCGGAACAATCCCGGCGTATTTACCAAGCCCCAGGTACTCAAGGCAGCCATCCACATGTGCAAGGAAGCCGGCGCTGAAGAGGTGGCGTGCATCAGTCAGCTTCCCGAACAGAACTGGGACGCATGCGGGCTGAAGGCTGTTGTTCATGAGGAAGGCGCGACGCTGGTCATCGTTGACAGAGAAGATGCGTCACAGTTCCGTGTCGTGCCCATTCCGAATGGCGTGGCCCTGAAGGAAGCCCAGATCATGAACGCATTGTACGATTATGATGTGTTCATCGACATGCCCATCACCAAAGACCATGCGGGTAACAGGTTTACCGGAACCATGAAGAACATGATGGGGCTCAACGGCCGGCAGAGCAACCGCACCTTCCACAAACAGAACTGGACTGAAGACAGCAGCGCCATTGATCATCTCGAGCAGTGCATCGCGGATCTGAATACAATCGTCACACCTGATCTCTGCATCGTCGACGCCACGGAATTCGTCACGACGAATGGTCCTTTTGGTCCTGGTGAAATCATCACACCGCAAAAGGTTGTCGCTGGAACGGACCGCGTGGCCATCGATGCGTATTGCTGTACTCTTTGGGGATTGAAAGGCGAAGAGATTTTGCAGATTAAAAAAGCTTTTGCACACGAGCTTGGTGAAATTGATCTTCAGAAAGTCAAGGTCATGGAAGCCATTGTGTAGGCCAATCAGTCTTGCATAACACATCCTTTAACTAACTTTAATGCCGGGCGGAGGATGGCCAGCCATGCTCCACCGACTTTCATCCTGCGTCATCTTCTGTTGACATCATCGGACATTCAGTCCGGAAGCAATGAAGGACGAAACCATGTTAAAGCGCACGCTTTTTTGGGCCAATCTGATTATGGCTTCGCTGGGATTGTGCCTGTTCTGTACAACCCAGCAATCCGGTCAGCCTGACATGACATCTCTGCTCCCCTCTGGTGTGGAACTGGGCGAATGGAAAGCACTCTACGAACCCGAGATCGTCGAAGGGGAGGATTTGTATCTGCTGATCAATGGCGGAGCCGAGATTTATCACGAATATGGATTCAAGCGCGCCATGACGCAATCTTACGAGAATGCCGGCGGCAAATCCATCAACATCGAGATCTACGAAATGACAGGGCCTGCCAGCGCCTTTGGCGTATACACGTTCAAAACGGGCAAGAACGGGATGCCATCCAAGGTGGGCAACGAAGGCCTGCTCGAAGGATACTACCTGAATTTTTGGAAAGGTCCGTACGTCGTGACTCTCATCGGTTTTGGTTCGGATGACGAGACACTGGAGGGTCTCTCGATTCTGGGAGAAGCTGTGGCTTCCAAGATTCATGAAGGAGGCCAGGCGCCCAGGCTTGCTTCGATCTTTCTCGATGATGATCCTGCGCCCGATGATCTCACTTATATGCAAGGCGGTCTGGCCCTGTTCAACCGGTACGAATTTGACACCGACGACCTCTTTGCCCTTCGGGAAGGCGTCATGGCCGAGTATGATGATGCCCAGGTTTTCGTCTTCAGATATACTGATGACGTTCAATGTGTTCAGCAATTTAAACTTGCTCAGGATCGACTGTCAAAAAGCGAACGGTTCCAGACAGTCGAGACGGCGGAACCGTCGCTCATCCTGACCGATTCCGAGAACCAGTGGCTTCAAATGGAATCGGATGGTCCGGACATTGTCATTGTGCGGTCACCTGACCGGACGCGGCTTGATCCGGTTTCCCGACGCATCAAATATACATTGCGAGGTGAAGAATGAACGGTAAACTTATCCGTCAGTTCTGTGCAGTCCTGGTCCTTGGAACGCTATCCGTGTCACAGGCGCAGACAGAGAGAAAACCGCTTTTGCTGCCTGAAATGAGCTGGGTGGATGTCCGGGACTATCTGAAAGCCAGCGACATGGTCATCATTCCCCTCGGATCCACGGAACAACACGGTCCTCATATGCCCTTGGGCACCGACACGTATGAGGCGCTGGAGACATCCAAACGCATTTCACAGGAGACAGGCGTGATGGTGGCGCCCGTGCTCTGGGTCGGTTACAGCGTTTACCATTCCGGATTCCCGGGAACCCTCAGTCTCAAGCCCGAGACCATGGAAGAGGTCCTCTTCGAAAGCGCCGGGATGCTCATCCGATACGGTTTCCGGCGCATCATGTTTTTCAACTACCACGGGGGCAACAACATCGTTCAGACCAGCGTCATCCACCGGATCAACCACAACACCGAGGCGATCGCTGTGGCCATCGGGCACGGCAGTCCCATCCAGGCTGCAGGGGGCGGCGAAGACGATATGGACTGGCACGCGGGCAAAAGCGAGACATCCATTATGCTCTACCTGAAACCTGACCTTGTCCGCATGGATCGGGCCGAGAAGCCGGAGATGACACTGCCGCCCCGGGTCCAGCAGATCCGCGAGCTGGCTCGGAAAGATCCTGAGCTGGCTGGTCTTGTCGGCGCTATCCTAGGCACGCCGACGGAAACAGGCAAAGGGGGCGCAAGCCATGAGATTTCGAGCAACGGCGTCTGGTCGTTCAACCATCCCAATGAAGCCACCTGTGAACTGGGTGAAAAAACCGTGAAAGCCATGGTTGACCCTGCCGTGCGTTTCATCGAAGCGTGGAAGCGCGTATCCTCGAAATAGGCTGTTCCAACATTGCGCTATTTACTCAGGGCTTTTCGACCAAGCAGAGGACAGGCGGAATGACGAAATCGAAAACGATTCTCATTGTGGAAGACTCGCGCATTGCAGCAGAGGATATCCGTCTGCGGCTGATTCAGCTGGGATATAACGTGGCTGCGGTGGTTGCATCCGGGGAGGCGGCGCTGGAGAAGGCGGACGAATTCAGGCCTGACCTGGTGCTCATGGATATCCGCTTGCAGGGGGAACTGGACGGCATCGATACAGCGGCCCGCATCCACAAGACGTATCGCACGCCCATCATCTACCTCACAGCTTACGCCGATTTCGACACACTGGAGCGGATCAAGCAGACAGGTCCTTACGGTTTCATTGTTAAACCCTTTGAAGACAGTGAACTGCAGGGCGTCATCGAGACGGCGCTCTACAAGCACGCCATGGAGCGGGAACTGCAGGAGAAGGAAGCGTGGCTCTCGACCACGCTCCGCAGTATCGGTGACGCGGTTATCGCCACCGATGCAGAGGGGCTGGTGACATTGATGAATCCGCAGGCCGAGAATCTCACGGGATGGAAGGAGAAAGCGTCTGTTGGTCGGCCACTTCAGGACATTTTCCACATCGTCAACGAAGAGACAGGCAAGCAGGCGGAATGTCCTGTGGATCGTGTGCTCCGTGACGGAAAGATCGTCGGGCTGGCCAACCATACCGTCCTTATTGCAAAAGACGGACGACGCATCCCCATCGATGACAGCGGATCGCCCATCCGCGACGAGGGCGGCCGGATGATCGGCGTGGTTTTGGTGTTCAAGGATATCACAGAACGGCGCAAGGCAGAAGAGGCCCTCACGGCATCAGAAGAGAAGTACCGCACACTGGTGGATAACGCGCCGGTAGGTATTTACAAATCGACCATCGGCGGTGAGTTGTTGTACGTCAACGACAGCCTTTTACAGATTTCGGGATTCCTATCGATCGAAGAGATGAATCAGGTCGGGATTGCCAATCTGTATGCCGATCCAACCGATCGGGACAAGTTGAAACAACATTTGCAGTCGAAAGGTAGAATCAGGAATTTTAAATCAAAAATGTTAGATCGGAACGGGCAATTCAAACACATTCTGCTCAGCGCCACACTTGAGGATGATATCTTTTCCGGTGTCATTGTGGATATTTCTGACCGGGAACAAACCGAGCAAACGTTACGACTCAGTGAAGAAAAATATCGCACCCTGTTTGAGACCATGGCCAAGGGTGTCGTGTTTCAGAACGCGAACGGTGAAATCACGTCGGCCAATCCGTCGGCAGAACGCATTTTGGGGCTGACCCTGGATCAGATGCTGGGACGGACATCCATCGATCCCAGATGGCGAACGATTCGAGAGGACGGATCACCTTTACCCGGAGATGAACATCCTGCGATGATCGCCTTGAAGACGGGGAAAGATGTCGAAGGTGTCCTCATAGGGGTGTTTAATCCGCAAGAGGAGAAGACCAGGTGGATTCAAGTCAGCGCTGTGCCGCAATTCCGACCGGGCGAGACGGAACCTTATCAAGTATTTGCAACATTCAGCGATATCACCGAGCGCAGGGAAGCGGAACAGGCAATCAGGGCCAGCGAGGCACGATTCCGCGACCTTGTAGACTTGCTGCCCCAGACGGTTTTCGAAACAGACGCCGAAGGGCGCTTGACGTTCCTGAATCGATATGGAAAGACATTCCTCGGATATACCGAAAAAGATATTCGAAGTGGACTGACGATGTGGGACGTCTGCATTCCGGAAGACCACGAGCGCATCCGGGCCAATATCCAAAGGCGTATCAACGGGAAGAAGCCAAAGAACAGCGTCTACACGGCGGTGAAAAAGGATGGCGCAACAGAACAGGTTCGCATTTATTCTACTATCGTACGGGAGGATGATACGGTGGCGGGTTTAAGGGGCGTGGTGGTTCAGATCGAAACGTCTTAATCCTCAGAGCTTTCTTCAGGAGGAAATTCATGAAAATGATAAAAACAATCGCACTGGTTGTCCTTCTTCTCGGGACGACGCTTCGCGCGCAACAGGCAGTGAGGCTGCTTGATCCGAAGATCCGTGATATTCTGCACGAGACGCTCAGCGGCGAGTTGGCAAAAGAGTACACCATCCACATCAGCCGGTATCACCGCATCCAGGGATCGCGAGAGTATCGCCAGTCCGCCGAGTGGGTGCTGAACACACTCCACTCTTTCGGCTACAGCGAAGAGGATGCGTTTGTCGAATCCTTCCCCTCCGATGGCAAGATCCGCTACCAGACGTGGCAGTCGCCCTCGGGCTGGGACATTGACTGGGCCGAGCTGCGCATGGTAGAGCCGCGCGACGAACGCATCGTGGGATATCCCGAAATCCCCATGAGTTTGATTACTTATTCCAATCCCGGCGACGTGACAGCGGAACTGGTTTGGGTCGGGTCCGGCATACAGGCAAGCGACTACGCGGGCAAAGACGTTCGCGGCAAGTTCGTCCTCGCAACAGGATACGGCGGCGAGGTGCACCGTCATGCTGTCCTGAAATACGGAGCGAAAGCCGTTGTCTGTTATCTCGACGATGCGCGGGCCATGGAGTACCCCGACATGCTGGCCTATACCGGCATGTGGCCCAAACCTGACGAGCTTGACCGGGTGACTTTTGGATTCAACCTGACCCGCCGCCAGGGTGAGACACTCCGCAAACTTCTCGTTTCGGGAGAGCGTGTCGTGCTCCACGGACAGGTGAAGGGCATCGGTCTTGAGCCGTACTGGATGGACGTGCCCGTGGCGCTGATTCGCGGGTCCGAGAGGCCGGAAGAAGAGTTCGTTGTGTGCGGGCACCTCGATCATCCCAAGACCTCGGCAAACGACAATGCGAGCGGTTCAGGCGCAATGCTGGATTTGTGCCGCGCACTGAAGGAAGAGATCGACAAGGGACGTCTGCCCAGACCCAGACGCACGATCCGTTTTCTCTGGGTACCGGAATTCCACGGCGCCATGGCTTACGTCGATGCGCATCCCGAGCTGGTCGGTCCTGCTCTTGGAGGAAAATGTCTGGCCGGCATCAATCTCGACATGGTGGGCGAGCACCTGGAGCTGATCCACACCAACATGAATATTACGCGTACACCATGTTCTCTTCCGTCCGTGTTCAACGACGTGATGGCCGACATGGCAGCCATGGTCGATCGGATGGACATCCGTACACTGCGGGGCAGCATGTCCCGATTCAACTGCCGGGTCACGCCCTACAGCGGGGGCAGCGATCACAATGTGCTCATTGACCGGAAGATTCCCGCGGCCATGATCGGACACGGCGACTACACGCATCATACCTCCGAAGATACCGAAGACAAAGTGGATCCTGTTGAACTGGAGCGATCAGAGATCATCACGGCCGGGGCTATCCTTTATCTCGCTAACCTGGATGCAACAGACGCCGCTGATTTGGTCCAACTGGCCGCAGCCAACTGCGCGCAGCGGCTGGGTCTGGCGGGCCGGCGCGCCTGCGGGATGCTGTCCGGCGCATCAGATGCCGACGTCCAGACAGTCTGGGCAGAAGCGCAGAACATGATCGACCACCATCTGACGTGGGAGAAAGAAGTCCTTCAGTCGGTCCGCATATTTGCTGACCTTCCTGATGTCGTCGCGTCCATCACCCAAGCCGGACAGGTCCTGAAAAGCCAGCATAAGGCGCTTTCCAAAAACCTGGGAACGATTGCGCAGCAGCGGGGAATTTCGGAGAAACGTCCTCCCACGTTGACGGACCGGTCCGATACCCGCGTGCCCGCGCGCCTGACGCGGGGCCCCCTGGCGTCAGACGTGCTCGATTCCGCTTTAACCAAGGAACAGCTCGACTGGTATGCGGGTGAGGGTGCGGCAGTGGGACGGTACGCGTACGAGATCGTCAATTTCATCAACGGGACGCGCACTGTGACCGAAATCCGAAACGCCGTGAGCGGGGAATACGGCCCGGTTTCCACAAATCTGGTCGCGCATTACATCGACGATCTGGTTCTCGCCGGTGTGGTCAAGTGGAAGTAAGGGCGCAAGATTTTAATCCTCCCGGAGGTTTCAAGCCGGGAGGAAATCATAAGGCGATGGACCGGGCGCGGCATGCCGCGCCCCTACATGTCCATGAATCCAATAAAAGGAGGGATCATGAAGACTGTACGACAATTCATCCTTTTCCTCTGTCTGATTATCCTTTTCATCCAATCAGGAGTTGCGCAAACGCCAGCCATTCTGCCGCTGCGGGAGCGGGCGGAAATCATCAACAAATGGTTGAAAATTCGCATGGACACGGTTCTGCCCGACATCATGCGGCGCGAGAACTGCGACATGTGGATCATCCTCTGCAGAGAGTACAATGAGGGCCCGGTGTATTTGACCATGGTGCCGGCCACCACCATGGCGGCCCGCCGCACAACCATGCTCGTCTTTTTTGACAAGGGCGACGAGGGTATCGAACGGCTTGTCATCAGCCGTTCCGGAATGGGTGATTTTTATCGTGGAGTCTGGGATCCGGACAAAGAAGATCAGTGGGCCTGTCTGGCGCGCATCATCAAAGAACGTGATCCCAAACGTATTGCGATTAACGAGTCCATCACCTTTGCATTTGGCGATGACATGACTGCATCCTTCAAGAAAAAACTTGTGGATACATTGGATAAAAAGTTTGTCTCTCGTTTGTATCCCACACATAACCTGGCCGTGGGCTGGCTGGAGACAAGAACGCCGCAAGAACTGGAAACCTATCATCACATCTGCGCCATTGCCCATGGCATCATCGCAGAAGCCTATACACGTAACGTGATCACGCCTGGTGTGACTACGACACAGGACGTGGTCTGGTGGATTCGGCAGAAAATCTGCGACCTGGGACTGACGACCTGGTTCCAAGCTTCTGTTTCGATTATTCGCCAGAAAGGAACGCATGAAGAAGAATCCGAGAAGGACGTGATTCACCGGGGCGACGCGCTCCACTGCGACATCGGGGTGGTCTACCTCCGGCTCTGTACAGACACGCAGGAATTGGCCTATGTCCTTAAACCCGGAGAGACCGATGCACCGGCAGGATTAAAAAATGTGCTACGTGTCGGCAATCGTTTGCAGGACATCTTTACCGCAGAGTTCAAAGAGGGGCGGACCGGGAATGAGATTCTT
>CAZDVF010000031.1:0-13988 GCA_964508725.1 uncultured bacterium
TGGGATTTCAATGCGCACGACCGGTAAGATTTTGGCGCTGATCAGTGTGGCCTTTTTTGGCTTGTTGCTGACTGAATGCTGGTCACTGCCAGTCGCTGAAAGCAGAGTCAGTTTTATCGCACTCTTGTTTGAAGCGATTTCAGCTTTCGGCACTGTGGGACTCTCGATGGGCGTGACACCCGGCTTGTCTGACGGGGGAAAGGTGCTGATAGTTCTTCTGATGTTTGTAGGCAGGCTGGGCCCGCTGACCATGGCCGTGGCTCTCACCCGACGCCAGGATGCGTTGCGGTTTCGGTATGCCAAGGCCGACATTATGGTCGGATGAGGACTGTGAAAATAGAGATGGAGGTTTGGAGTGCGCCATTTTGCCATCATCGGATTGAGCAGCTTCGGTTATTTTCTCGCCAAGGAGCTGGCCAAGGAAGGCGCGATCGAGGTTATGGCCATCGATCTGGATGAAGAGAAAGTTGAAAAGATCAAGCCGTTCATTCATAAATCTGTCATTGCGGACGGTACTGATAAGGCGGTGCTTGAGACACTGGGTCTGCGCGACACGGATGTGGTTGTCGTCAGTCTTGGCCACATTGAAGCCAGTGTGTTGTGCACGCTGCATCTGCGCGAGTTGAAAGTCAGGCGTATTGTGTCGAAAGCGCTCAGTGAGGAACATGGAAAGATCCTCGAGATGGTTGGCGCAACAGAGGTCATTTTCCCGGAGAAGGACATGGCATGCCGCACAGCCAGAACCCTGACGCACGAAAACATTCTCGATCATGTGCCTCTGGCCCAGGGATACAGTATTGTAGAAGTGGCGCCGCCGGCCTCTTTTCTCCAGAAATCGTTGGGAGACCTCAATCTGCGGCATCGGTACAATATCCAGGTGATTGTCATCAAGGGGATCGTTCCTGAAAACGTGGTCCTTGTGCCCACTGCCGATTACATCATTAAAGACAGTGATATTTTGGTCATCATGGGCCGAGATGAAGATTTGGAAAAGATACAGAATTTGTAAAACCGTTTTGAATTTTCTTTTCATTATATTAAATTCCCAATTCCAAACTGGAGCTTCCATCATTGTCGTCTGATGAACTGACTGCAAACATGAACTCCAGCAAATGAATTTAGGACTGATCCGGCGGTACGGAGGACATCAAGATTTAAGCGAGAGTGGCGGAATTGGTAGACGCGCTAGACTTAGGATCTAGTGTCCTTTGGGCATGGGGGTTCGAGTCCCTCCTCTCGCACAGGATGAACATCAAATCGAAAAAGGAGATTGTTTTTGGAAGCAGTTGTCACAGAAGTTGATGCATGCAAACGCCGTCTCGAAGTCACCATTCCCGCTGAAGAGTACACACACGGGGTGGAGAAAGCATGCAAGACCTATCAGAAAAAAATGCACATCGACGGATTTCGGAAAGGCAAAGTCCCCCTGGGTATAATTCAAAAACAGTTTGGTGAGGCTATCAAGGCTGAAGTAACTGATGAGTTGGTTCAGACTTTTTTCCGTAATACAATTATTGAAAAGAACCTGAATGTGGTGGCTCCGGGAGTCATCAAGGACGTGTCACATGAAGAAGGGGGAGTTGTCAGATTCACCGCTGAAGTCGATGTTGAGCCAGGGGTTACGGTATCACATTACAAAGGATTGAAGCTGACCAAGGAGGTTCTCAGGGTCACCGAAGAAGATGTGGACCGCACCATCGATGTGATCCGTGAGCAAAGAGCCGAGAACAGGCCTGTCGATGGCGGTGCGGAAGCGGGCCACCTCATTCAGGGCGATATCCAGGCAATCGATCATTCCGGTGTTCCGATTATTGGCAGCAAGTGGGAAGACCGGCAGTTTGAGATCGGCAAACCGCCAATGGTCGATGAAGTCGAAACGCAAATTCTTGGAGCCAGGGCCGGTGAGTCGCGGCGTTTTCGATTGGTCTCACAGCGTCCGGACGCCCAGGGGAATATGCAATCGCACGAAGAGCATTACACTATCCAGGTCAAGGAAGTTTATGAAAAGATTCTTCCGGATGTTGACGATGCATTTGCTCAAGAACTTGGTGATTATGCTGATCTGAAAGCATTGAAAAAAGAACTCCGCAGCAGGCTTGAAGCCGAACGTTCCGAGCATGCCGAGCGTCAGCTGCGCAGTCGAATTGCCGACGAGATCGTCAAGACAAACGATCTGAGGCTTCCCGAATCCATGATCGAAAATATCCTCAGGAATATGTGGGAAGATGAACACGAGCGGGGGAAGACCAGCCTGGATGAAACCGCCTACAAAGAACAGCACCGGGCGGGCGCGGTTTGGAATTTAAAATGGTACAGATTATGGAACAAGATTGCAGAGGTCGAATCGCTGGAAGTGACCGAAACCGAGCTTGATGATCAAATTGACAAGCTGGCCAAGGCTGCGCCAAAAGAAGAGAAAAAGATCCGTGCACTGCTCAAGGACGTCAAACGACGTGAACGGATGCGCGAGGATCTGCTGGAAGAAAAGGTTATGGTATTATTGAAAGAGCATGGCAAGATCAAAGAGGTGGTTGTCAAATCGCCGAAAAGCGATTCGGGTATTGTCACACTGTCCTGATTTCCCTTACATGAACTTGTCTTCATCCACTTCAGTCTCGAGGAGATGCAAATGAGTTTGGTGCCAATTGTTGTTGAGCAAACGGGACGAGGCGAGAGAGCGTATGATATTTTCTCGCGTCTCCTCAAGGAACACATTATTTTCATCGGTACACCCATCGATGACAGTGTGGCCAGCCTGGTCATCGCCCAGCTGCTCTTTCTTTCGGCAGAAGATCCCGAAAAAGATATTTCGCTCTATCTGAACACACCGGGTGGTTCCGTGACATCCGGTCTGGCCATTTATGATACCATGCAGTATGTAAAGCCCGATATTGCAACCATCTGTATGGGGCAGGCATCCAGCATGGGCGCTTTGTTGCTCTGCGCCGGCGCGTCTGGCAAACGCTCGGCCCTTCCCCATGCCCGTGTTATGATACATCAGCCCTGGGGGGGCGCACAGGGACAAGCAACAGATATTGAAATTCAGACCAAAGAGATTTTAACGCTGCGTGAGCGGCTGAACACGATCCTCTCAAAACACACCGGTCAGACGCTGAAACGGATTGAAAAAGACACGGACCGTAATTTCTTCATGTCATCCGACGAAGCCAAGGCATACGGAATTATCGACCAGATCCTCGAACAGAGTCCCGAACCGAAAGCGAAGAAAAGCGAGACAAAGGGGGCCAAGTGAGCAGTGATCGACAGTTTGTTTGTTCTTTTTGCGGCAGAACGTCCGAAGAAGTCGACGCCATGGTCACTGGTCCGGGCGTCAACATCTGCAACGAATGCGTGAAGTATGCAGAAGAAATCATTCGGTCGGATCTTTCCCGCCGATCCCTGAAGGTTGTGCATCCGGTTCCCACACCGAAAGATATCAAGATTGAACTCGAAAAATATGTCATCGGTCAGGATGATGCCAAAAAAGCCATTTCTGTGGCGGTCTACAACCATTACAAACGGATCAATACCGAGAGCCTATCCGATGATGTTGAGTTGACCAAGAGCAATATTCTGCTTGTTGGACCCACGGGTACCGGCAAGACCCTGCTGGCCCAAACACTCGCGCGGTTTCTTCAGGTGCCTTTCGCTATCGCCGATGCGACAACACTCACCGAGTCGGGATATGTTGGCGAGGATGTGGAGAATGTACTCGTCCGGCTTTTGCAGTCCGCTGATTACCACATCGAGCAAGCCGAGAAGGGTATTGTATACGTCGACGAGATCGACAAGATCGCACGCAAGAACGAAAGCTCATCCATCACCCGTGATGTGTCGGGCGAGGGCGTCCAGCAGGGGCTGCTGAAACTCCTGGAAGGATCGGTGGTGTCTGTGCCACCCAAGGGAGGGCGTAAACACCCGGAGCAAAGCCTGATAAACGTCAACACCAAGGATATCCTTTTCATTTGTGGAGGTTCATTCGAAGGACTGGAGAAAATTGTCGCTCGCCGAGTCGGTAAAAAAGTGATGGGTTTTGGCGCTGAGAACATCGTGAAACGGAATTTACCAATAGGAGATCTTTTCCGCTATGTGGAACCTGACGACCTCCTAAAGTTTGGATTAATTCCCGAATTGATTGGACGGCTGCCCATTGTCTCAACCCTCGATGAATTGGATGAAAAGGCTCTCATGCGCATTCTCACAGAGCCAAAGAACGCGCTGGTAAAACAGTTCAAGCGTCTTTTTGAGATGGATGGTGTTGAACTTGTTTTTGAAGATCAAGCGCTCCAGGCTGCCGTTCGAATGGCCGCTGAAAAAAAGACGGGCGCCCGTGCTCTGCGCTCGATCATGGAAGAAGCCATGATGGATGTCATGTTCGAGTTGCCATCACTTGACCATGTTGCACGATGTCTGATCACTTCGGATGTGATTCAACATCGCAAGAAACCGGTATTAAATTATATGGAAGAAAAGCGTCGCGCGACAGCATGATGATCATGCATCATACCAAACCGGATTTCAATTGTCCTGTCAATCAAAAGATGAATTTAAAAGCGACCAAGAGAATTCCCAGGCCATCTTGGTTTTACATACTTCTCTATTATATATTTTCAAGTCGTAATCAGCAACTCCACGAGAGCCCGGATTTGATGTCGAGATTGTCCCTCAGGAGATCTCGACATATTTTGTGTTGTGCCTGAGAAATCTTTCATTTTGATTACGACTTCTTCTGGATATGATCTCAATGTGGGACATTTAACTGTTCATCAAAAAGTCCTCGATGGGGGGGAGTCATCTGATCGAATCAGGTGATAATTATATCAGTTTTTGGTGAGAAGTCGGGAAAAGGACAACTATTTTTTGATAAGAGTCAAGGCTTTTAAATATAGTGAATTAAAGAGATAGGATCTTTTACTATCGAACAATGTCATATCAAGAACAATCTCAATTCGCTGCAATACTGATACAGATAGACATGAATGATGATTCGAATTGTCTATTCACAAATTTGTTACAAGGTTCATTCGTTATAAAAAATGACTTGACAAATTCGGATCTATTTCATATACTTATCGGAAGAGGAGAGAGAGGTGAGTTTCCCTCCAACCGTTTTTTTCTTAAATATTTGTTGAAAAAACCTATCGAAATTCTCTTGTAATACCGTGAGTGGTTTTTCCCCTGTGAATTAGGAGGCCACAGATTTGTTATTACAGAGGTCAGAAATGTTTCTTTTTTCCCGCCTGTTGTGTGAACAATTTACGGCTCAATACAAATACATGACAATAGTCTGATTACAACGAGGGACAGAAAGGAGGTGACGCCCAACGAGTTGGTGTTTTGTTTTTCAGATGTAACGTATCTTAAGACTCATTAACAGGGAGGAGTTATCCAATGTCTCGAAAATTATTTTTGCTGGCTGTTCTGTTCATTCTTGTGCCGGCACTGATTTTCGCTCAGAATGGCAAGTTGCGCGGATTGGTGACCGATCGAGAGACAGAAGAGCCGCTCATCGGAGCGAACGTATTGCTCGAGGGAACAACTCTCGGCGCGTCGACCGATATGAAAGGTGAGTATGTTGTGTTGGCAGTTCCGCCTGGTGTCTATTCAGTCCGTGTGACATATATCGGATACCAGACGGAAGTGATTCAGAACATCCGTATCAGCGCAGCACAGACCACCACTCTTGACTTCACGATGGGCACCGAAGCCATTCGGGGTCAGGAAGTTGTGATTGTCGCTGAGCGGCCTTTGATTCAGCGCAACACCACCAACACAGTCCGTATGACCACCGAAGAAGACATTCAGGCGCTGCCGATTCGCGGTCTGGATAACATTGTGGCCCTGAACGCCGGTGTTGTCAAGCAGAACGGCGAGCTGCACATTCGCGGTGGTCGTGAAAACGAGGTCGCCTACTTTATTGATGGCGCCACGGCAACCAGTCCGTACGAAAACGAAGAAGCAGTTTCGGTCATTCAGGAAGCCATCTCGGAAGTCCAGGTGCAGTCGGGCGGGTTCACAGCAGAACAGGGTGGATCCAACTCGGGCGTTGTAGCCACGACCATTCGGTCGGGCGGAGCCAAGTTTACCGGTTCTCTGGATTACCGTACCGACGATTTCGCCGGCCCGGGTGAAGAGTTTCTGGGCACCACGTCCCGTGGTTTTCACAACATGGTAGGGACATTTGGCGGACCCATCGGGTCAAAGTTCCGGTACTTTGCAGCGATTCAGTACAACTACCAGAAAAACCGCACTCCCATTTTCATCGAGCCGTTCAGTTTTGATCCGACCAACAACGCGCCGTGGCTTGTTGAAGACGGCCTCGAGGGCCGAACCAATTTTACAGGTGAGCCCCTGACCAATGAATTCGGCGAGGTGATTCCTTACGAATTCAAGAAAAACTGGCTGCCCAATAACTGGGCACGCAACATCAACATCAACTCGACGCTGGTTTACAACATGTCCAGCGCGCTGAAATTCCGGCTGTCCAGCAGCTACGCCACAAATAAGAATCGCGATGATTACGATAATATATATGAAGCGGTCAACAATTATTACAGCAATCAGTTGGATTACCGTTCGAATCAGAATGGACTGTTCAGCTTGCGGGCCACGCACATTCTCAATCCTACGACGTTTTACGAAATCCAGGCCCACTATGGCATGAATAAATCCAAGCACTATGACCCCCGTTTTGGTGACGACTGGCAGAAATACGTCGACAAACGGGCGTGGGAAGAAGCAGGGCTGGATGCGTCCCAGTGGGAGCACATTTTCCAGGGGCCGCTGCCCTACAGCGCGATTCTGAACTTCAATTTAAGATCGCCCAATACGCCTACTAACTATTACATGAAGCAGAACGAGACCAACATGGGCCTGACGCTGAACCTCACCTCGCAGATCACCAAGAACATCGAACTGCGCGCAGGCGGCAAGTACGATCGGTGGAGCGTCTCGCGATACGAGGTCAACAGGATCTCAGGTTACCTGCAGTACCGGTACGGCCTCGACGCCGAGACCTGGGATTCGTCGCTGCCCGAGAATGGCGGCACGCTCTTTGAGAGCGATTACAAAAAACGCATCGAGCTGACGAAACAGGGCCAGATTAATCACTACGGCTATACCTGGGACGGCGAAGGGACAATCAGTGACGGCCCCTACGGCCCCAGAAAGCCCTATTTTGCGTCGGCCTACGTGCAGACGAAGTGGGAATACCGCGACCTGATCCTGAACCTGGGTCTGCGCTGGGAGCGCATCGACTACAACGAATACCGTCCTGTGAGCGTTGAAAATCCTGACCGAGACATCAACAATCTGTGGCTGGATGTCGAAACCATGATCAAGACCGAGGCGTACGATTATCTGATGCCCCGCGTCAATTTCGCCTTTCCTGTCACAGACAACACGGTTTTCTACGCCCAGTACGGCCAGTACGTGCAGAGCGGCAACCTGAGTTCTGTTTATCGCAGTGTCCGTTACATGAGCGGCGGTATTTTACCCGAAGTCCGCTCGGTGTACGGATCGACCGTGCGCTTTTTACAGAAGCCCGAACGCACCAATCAATACGAGCTGGGTATTCGTCAGACCCTGTCTGAAAATTTTGCGTTCACCCTGACGACGTTCTACAAAGACCTGATCGATCTGCGCCGGTACGCGCGGATTTATTCTGATGGACAGCTTGCAGGCACGCCAGGTGGTCTGGAAGAAGGATCCCGGTTCCTCGGCGGCCTGGCCAATGAAGATGTGGCCACCATCAAGGGTCTCGAGATGACGATGGAACTCCGCCGGACCCAGCGGCTGGCAGCGCGGGTGAATTACACCCTGTCAGACGCACGCGGCACCGGATCAACCTACACATCCAGCTCTGTGGTGAACAGTGACGCCACCATTGCCCGCTTCCCCATGCTGATCTACCCGCTGGATCACAACCATGCCCACTCCGGGTCGATCATGCTCGATTACCGTTTCGCCAAGGGTGACGGCGGCAAAATCCTTGAAGGTATCGGACTGAATCTGTTGGCAACATTCCAGAGCGGTCATAACTACACCCAGGTTGCCGAACCTGCAAACCTGGGACAGGCCAGCCCCTGGAATGTGGGCACGCGCATGACGTACGACGAGCGCGGCCGGTTCCCGACCGAGCCCCTCAACAGTTCGGTCACCCCGTGGGTCTTCAACATCGACATGACGCTCGAAAAGATGTTCTACTTCGGCGGCATGAACGTGAAGCTCTACACCACGGTCCTGAACCTGCTCAACACCAAAAACATCATCAACGTGTACCAGACCACCGGAACGGATGACGATGACGGCTGGCTCAAGAGTCCGCTTGCCTCCCAATACCGGCGGATTGCGGGATACGAGCCATTCTACCGCGCCATCAATCAGAACAACGGCTGGGGCTGGGCCTATGCAGCGCCTTTTTCCGGCACCCAAAGTCGTCAGTCTCTGTGGGGCGCACCCCGCGAAATTCGTTTCGGCATTATGTTTGAAATCAAATAAGAACACGCTGTATCTGCCGGCGTCGGATCGAATCCGGCGCCGGCATGACCCTGAGCGGTTGAACTAACAGATGGAGTACTGATGATGGATAAATGGAAAGTGACATTACGATTGATCGTTATAGTGGCCCTGGCCTCAACGATCATCGGACAGGCGTCCTTTGCCAAGGAAGCGCCGAAAGACAAGGGAAAGGGTCTGGCAAAGGTCGAGGCGTTTCAGCCTGACCGATACGCCATGCTCAACATCAACAACATCACTTTGTGGCAGAGAAGTGATGGACTCGGTAACCATTCACCCCTGGGTGACAACGGCGTATTCTTCCCCAAGGGGACCAGTTACGTGATTTACGAAGACGGTGTGATCTGGGGCGGCAGGTGCTATACCGACGCAGCCCTGACAACACCGGCGCCATACGGCCAACCCGTCCGCGTGGGCGGCAACACCTACGGCATCAGCACAGTCGAGGGGTGGATCAATGGTGAAGGCGCCACCGCAACAGAGTCTGACCGGGAAGCCCCGGATGTGCGAATTTACCGTGTTCGCCGCGACTGGAAAGACCTGAAAGAGAAATATGCTTTAGGCGACCCGGAAGCCGTTCAGACCATGCTGCAGGAAGCGGCCGACTGTAACGAGATCAACCTTTCGGATGCGACCGACTCTCATGTCCAGGCGATTCTCGATGATTATGAATACTGCTGGAACAACTGGCCCATCGCCCACGGCGCGCCCTATATCGACCGCAACGGCAACGGCGTGTACGATCCGCCGCCGGCAGATTTTCATGTCGATAGTTTGATTGCTACGGGATTTGACGAGCCCGGCGTGGCCGGCATCGATCCCAATTCACCGGCGCATCAGGTGATCTTTGCGGTATGGAATCACCTGAATCTGGAAAAAGCAACCAGCTGGTTCAAGTCACGGCCCACGGGCATGGAGCTTCAGGGAACCATCTGGGGATACAAACGAAATGACGCGCTGGGCAAGATTTTCTTCAAGCGCGTCCGGTTTATCAACAAGGGCGGCGTTGATCTTGACGCAGCCGGCACGAAAGGCACATTCTATATCGACAGTTGTTATGTCTGCCAGTGGGTTGATCCCGATCTGGGAGCCATGGGAGACGACGTGATCGGTTGCGACACGGTGCTGAACATGGGCTTTGTGTACAACGGCGCTGCTGTTGATCCCCGGTACCGCGATTTTGGTCTGCCCCCGCCGTCCGGCGGATACGACTTCCTCCAGGGACCGGCGCTGCCGTCTCCCGGAGACGTGGCGGTGTTCGATCTGAAATACAAGCAGGATTTCAAGAATCTCGGCATGTCAGGTTTCTCATACTTCTCGGCCGGCAGCCCCTATTCCGATCCGCCAAGAACATCGTACAGCACAAACGATCTGCGGTGGTGGAAGATGCTGCGCGGATTCGCGCCCCTCGATGGTCCGGATCAGCGGTATGCGTTTCCCCCGGGTGTGGAAGAAGGCCCCTATCCATTGGCTGGCGATCCTGTTGCCGGAACCGGCCATCTTGACGGCCAGGGTGAGGATTACTCGTTCGTGCCCGGCGACCGCCGTTTCATGACCATCAGCGGCCCCTGGACCATGGCCCCCGGCGATACGCAGGAAGTGGTTATCGCGGGTGTTTTCGGCATCGGTTCAGACCGGATATCGAGTGTTTCGGTCATGAAATACAACGACCGGTTTGCCCAGCTCACCTACGACGCCCTGTTTCAGGTTCCCAACCCGCCGGCGGCGCCCAACGTGGCGGTTACCGAGCTGAATCAGGAGATCGTTCTCGAGTGGGGCAGCGATCTCGAGCGCGTCGCAGCGACTGAAGAAACCGTCAGCCAACCGGGGAACTTTGTGTTCGAAGGCTATAACGTTTACCAGCTGCCCAGCGCTCAAGCATCGCTGAGCGACGGTGTTCGCATTGCGACCTATGATGTGGTGAATGAAAAGACCGTTATTCTGGACCAACAGCCCGATCTGGCGTCGGGTCAGGTTCTTAACAAACCCGTTCAGTTTGGCAGCAACAGCGGTCTTGAGCACAAATTCCAGTTCCTCCGCGATTATGTTCTTGATCGCGATAAAATCAACAACGGCAGCGAATATTATCTGACTGTCACAGCTTACAGTGTGTCGGCAGATCCCGAATACCTGCCGCAGGCGCTCGAATCGTCGCCACGCG
The DNA here is from genome assembly GCA_964508725.1 of uncultured bacterium. Lineage (GTDB taxonomy): Bacteria > Zhuqueibacterota > QNDG01 > QNDG01 > DSAB01 > CAZDVF01. The sequence goes on from CAZDVF010000031.1 coordinate 10,679, forward strand.
TGTTGGTGGTCGTTCCGAAGGTGCCCTTCGGCACCGAGTATTCCGTCGTCATGGGTGATACGGTTGCCCATACCCATCCGGCTGGCGGCAGCGATGGCGCTGTGTATCCCATTGTTGTTGACCAGGATGCGTTGACGGGTCATAACTATGAGGTCACCTTTACTGACGCTGGCGGCGGCGCGACGACCTGGTCGCTGAAAGACATGACCACGGGCACGACGCTGCTCACCGACATGACGAACCAGTCGGGCGACAATGACTATCCGTTTGTCGATGGTTTCCAGCCCCGCGTCATGGGCGCGCCCATGGATTTCAAGAGCTTCCAGTGCGTAGCCAACGCCGACGGGCCCATTGATCCTCCCGAATCTGCAGCAGCGCCCTGGGCGGGTTTCCCCTGTCCGACAGGCGTCGATCCGGATGGATACCCGACTGACGGGCAGCAGGTCGGCCCGGCCAAATGGTTGTTCCACACCGGTGACAACGGATCGCGCGATTCGTACGCTGCGTTCAAATCACGCTCAATGCGAAACGACAACTTCGAAGTCGCAGTGCCTTACGACTGGGAAATGCGTTTCACGGAAGAGGGCAGCTGGTCATACAGGCGTTTTGACGAAGGTTTGGCTGTTCAAGTTCCTTTTGAATTGTGGTGCGCCGGTCAGGGAACGCCGGATGATGCAAGTGACGATTATAAGTTGGTGCCCGGTTTGCTCGAAAACGACGACAACTTCGAGTATAACTTGAGCGCCTGGGGCGCAGATGAGCACACTGTTTCCGGCGGCGACAACGATCCGTTCACCGATTGGATTTACTGGATTCTTCCTCTGGACAAAACACCTGGTACGGCCGGGTACGACGCTTTCGTTGCAGGTATTGATCCGGTTACGAATATCGCCAGTGAAGATGCCCTCGATCGTGAAGTCATCGCAAGATCGGTTATCGTCAGCTGGAACGGCGGATCAGCGCCGCCCTTCACTCAGGACCTGCCGGAAACAGGCACGATTTTCAGGCTGGTCACAACGAAGCCGAATACGCCGGATGATGTGCTAGAGTTCACCACGCCGGCCCCGGAAACGAACCTGGCTCTGCAGCAGGCAAGCGCTGAAAAAGTGGGCGTGTTCCCGAATCCGTATTATTGCGAGAACGCGCTTGAAACAAACAAACTGGCTCGTTTTGTCACATTCAACAATCTGCCGCCAAAGGCAACGATTCGTATCTTCAACCTGGCAGGCCATCTGGTTAGAACCATCGAAAAAGATGATGACAGCCAGTTTGCCCGTTGGGATCTGTTGAACATGAGCCAAATTCCGATCGCAAGCGGCATGTATGTCGTTCACGTTGACATGCCCGATGTGGGTGTTCAGAAAGTATTGAAACTTGCCGTTGTGATGGAATCTGAGGTTCTTGACGTTTTCTGAGTGAAAGCCATTCTAATCACAGAAGAAACGTTCATACCATGAATCGAAGGAGAAATGAACGATGAGTAAAAAAACCACGTTGTTTTTAATTGTCTTCTGCGTGGTGATGGCTTTGGTGGCAAGTGAAGTACGAGCACAGCTTACAGAGCTCATCCCCGTAGATGTTGGAAACAAGCGTATCGGTACCGCCGCCGCATCAGAGCTTCTGATTCCTGTCGGAGCCAGAGGCATGGCCATGGGTGGCGCGACCATCGCGACAACTTCAGGAATTAATTCAATTTTTTGGAACCCGGGTGGTTTGGCCCTGCTTGATCGGACAGCCGAAGGTATGTTCAGCTCCATGTCGTACATTGGTGATATTACAGTGAATTACGGCGCTGTCGGCATCAAGTTTGGCGGATTTGGAACCATCGGTGTCAGCATCAAGAACTTAAGCTTCGGTGACATTCCGTTTACGACTGTCGATGATCCTGAGGGAGACGCCGGACGTACTTTCTCTCCCACCTTTTTTGTCGCAGGATTAACTTATGCGAAACGGTTTACCGATGCCATTTCCGCTGGCGTGACGGTCAAGCTCATTTCCGAGCAAATGCAGCGTGTCACAGGCAGCGGCGTTTCGCTTGATATCGGTATTCAATATCGCGGCGTCGCAGGAATTGAAGGCGTGAATCTGGGCGTTGCCTTGAAGAACGTCGGACCGCAGGTGAACTTTGACGGCCCAGGTCTTCTCAGACAAGCGGATGCAATCGAGGGACGTCGACCGGCCCAGTACTATTCCAGCATCGCATCAAGTTGGGAGCTTCCGACTTCAGTCGAACTCGGTTTGGCATATGAGTACCAGATGACTGAAGAGATGCAGATGAATGTCGGCGGTTCCTACACCAACAACAGTCTGGCCCTTGACAGCTATAAAGTCGGCGGCGAGGCTATATACGGTGTTGGCATGCTGAAGTTTGCTGCAAGAGGTGGTTACGATATGTGGAGCAAAGGTGAAGATGACATGAGTGTTTTTGGACCGTCGTTTGGTTTCGGCCTGACATTCCTGAATCCTTCTGTTGATGTCACCATTGATTATGCATATCGTTCGGTCGATTTATTCCAGAATAATTCAATGTTTTCGGTTCTTCTCGGATTCTAATTTTATTATCCGACATTCTGGAACAGTTATTTAGGACAAGGCTGCCTGCAAGGCAGCCTTGTCTCGTATTATACGAAAGTGAATGAAAAGTGTCCTATTCTATCACGAGATTGTTGCATCGGATATTCTATGTTGGGAGTGTTCGAGACATTGGATGTCGTATTAAACAGGAGATCTTTGATTCATGAAAGTGTGTCGACAGGTGATGAGAATGAAAAACTTTATGAGTATCATTCCTATTCTTGGGATTTATTTGATGAATTGTGCGGGTCAAGTTGATGAACAAACATTTTTCCCCGAAGTTGGGAAAAATGCGATAGAGCGACGAACTTTAGAGCTTCAGAATCAATTGAGTGTGATGTCAATTGCAATTGAGCCTGGATATGAAGATCTGTCAACATTGGCATACTTTCGTTTAGGGAAAGGAGCATCGATTTCAAGTGTTTATTATACCAATGGTGAGGGTGGAGATAATGACGATATCGAGAGGAATCCTCAATTTACAGCTGCAAATCGAAAAGAAGAGGCGTACAAAGCGATCGCTAAAATTGATGGAGAATCATATTTTCTCAATATGCCTTATCTCGCAGCTTTTCGTGATACGACTAACATTCGAATGAAGTGGAATAAAACAACAAGTTTGGAAAAGATCAGAAATGCTATTACTGTTTTTAAACCGGATATTATCATTTTTGCTCAAGATAGAATAAAAAGTCAAAACAATAATCGATTAGATATCATCAAGAATGATGTACTT
>CAZDVF010000032.1:0-13876 GCA_964508725.1 uncultured bacterium
CGCAAACCTCGATGTGGCCTATCGGGTCATTCATCCGAAGATGCCCATCAAACCTGGGTTTGTGCTGATCAAGACGACATTGAAACAAGACATCGCCAAATTGATTTTGGCCAATTCGATTACCTTGACACCAGGCACCTTCACCTTGGACATCGTGGGGGACACACTTCTTATCCACTGGATCAATGTTCAGTCATCTGAAACGGACGAAGCCACAAAGATCATTGGTGAACGATTTGAAAAATACTTAAAGGTGATATTCGCATGAGCGAGACAATCGGCTTTATTTTTATCGCTGTGATTAGCGCAGGCATTCTCATCGGCCTTTTACGTTTACTGAAAGGCCCGACAGCCTCAGATCGAGCCGTGGCAATGGATACGATGACGACCACAGTCGTTGCCCTGCTTGTTCTTCTGGGTTCTGTATTCGATCGATACGTCTATTTGGATGTTGCCCTGGTCTATTCCTTACTAGCTTTTGTCGGATTGGTGGCGATTGCACGATACCTGGAAAGGGGTCTTTAGATGAACGTATTGGGGATGGCTATCACGGGAATCGGAATCGTATTCCTATTTCTGGGAAACCTGGGTGTATTAAGACTGCCAGACGTCTACAACCGGATTCAGGCAGGAACAAAATGCACCACCATGGGTGCGCTTTTCACCATCATTGGCGTCGGTATACTTCAACCAGACTGGTTCTGGAAAACCCTGTTTATTGCCATATTTGTACTGGCCACCAATCCTATCTCAAGTCATGCCATCGCCAGAGCGTCCATCAAAAGCGGCGTTTCTCTGTGTGATCAAAGCGTCGTGGACAAGACAGAAGATTTCAAGGAATTGAAGGAGATGCCATGATACTTGTGGTGACTTTGTTGATACTCCTGATGCTTACCGGAGCCATTGCAGCGCTTATCCTTAAAGATTTGTTAAGTGCAGTGATCGCTTCCTGCATGGTCAGCTTGATTGCATCGATTCTTTTTTATTTCTTGCAGGCTCCTGATGTGGCCATGGCCGAAGCGTCCATCGGAGCCGCATTGGTTACGGCCATTTTCATTATCGCCATTCGACGAACCAAGAGGTATGAAGAATGAGAAGGATCATCAGCCTAATCTTATTCGCTGTTATCGCGTTGGGGATCGCCCTGACTCTTGATAAGATCCCTTTTGGAACATCCAACACGAAAATCGGCCACCACTACATTGATCATGGACGTGAAGAAACCGGCGCTCCCAATATCGTCACATCTGTTGTTGTCAACTATCGGGGTTTTGATACCCTCGGCGAGGTTACGATCCTCTTTGTGGCGTCGATCGGCCTAAGTGCGGTTTTAGCGACACGGAAGAAAAAACAAAAACTGGACACCGAACCCGCAAGTCTGGTGCTGTACACGGGCTGCCGGTTTTTATTCCCGCTGATCCTTCTTTTTGGCGCATACATCTTTATTCACGGACATCTTACACCCGGAGGTGGTTTTCAGGGAGGCGCCATCATTGCCTCTGCTTTTGTTCTGGTCTATCTGGGTTGCCGGGGGAGACGGATCAGCGAGACCGGGAGCAAGACCGTAGAATCTTTGGGTGGACTCCTATTTATCATCATCGGACTGGTCGGTTTGACTGTGGGCGGACATCATTTTCTTTCGAATTATCTGCCAAAGGGAGAGATAAACACATTATTCAGCGCAGGTGTGATTCCGATCATCTATATCGCCATTGGATTGAAAGTCGGGTCAGAGCTTGCCGGAGTGATCGACCACTTGTTGGAAGAAAGCGAATGAATCCCGTCAGGAATTTTTATTTTGCGTTGTTGAGCAAACATTTCTCATGGGATGATGGGAGATAGATATGGATATTTCAAATGGGATACATTTTCTCCAGGACTATGCGTATTACATTGGCGCTTTCGGACTTATATTCATCGGACTTTTTATCATTCTGGTAAAGCACAACCTGATCAAGGTGATCATCGGTATCAGTATTCTTGAGACAGGCGTCAATCTGTTTTTAGTATCCGTCGGTTACATCAGCAAAGGAACGGCGCCTATATTTTCGACATCGTCAGTCGAAGCCGGACGCATGGTGGATCCTGTTCCCCAGGCGCTGGTACTCACGGCGATTGTCATTGGCGTTGCAGTTCTGGCATTAGCACTCTCGTTGGCCATCCGGCTTTACAACCATTACGGGATGCTTGATCTTCGCAAGATAAAGGAGCAAAGATGGTAAGCCCAGTCCTTTTAGTTGCTGTCCCTTTAGGACTTGCTTTTATTATCCCTCTAGTTGGATTTATTTCTAAAAAAATAATAAAATACATCCCGGTTGTTGCTTTACTTTTCAACCTTGTTGTAGCCTTGTTGCTCATCCCGAAAGCGTTAGACCAACCGATTGTTGTCCATATTGGTGGCTTCCCGCCTCCTTTCTGTATCAATCTTTTTGCGGGCCCAATCGGAATGCTTTTTTCTGCAATCATCGCCTTAACAGGCCTTTTAATCGCCATCTATGCCTTGGTTTATATCAAGGAAGGACCGAAAGAAAAATACCACATACTCTATCTTCTGCTTCTGACCGGAGCCACAGGCGTAGTACTGACCGGAGATATATTCAATCTGTTTATATTCTTCGAGATTTTCTGCATATCATCCTATGCCTTGGTGGCTTACAACGGAAATCGGGAAAGTATCGAATCATCGGTAAAATACCTGATTCAGGGAGCAGTGGGATCAAGTCTTCTCCTGATCGGCATCGGCCTGCTTTACGGTCTTTTTGGAACCCTCAATATGGCGGATCTTGCTCGGCATATCGAATCAGCAAGTCCGGTATCTGTTTTTGTTCCCATGGCCTTGATTATTACCGGCCTGGGTGTCGAAGCAGCAATATTCCCGCTGAATGCCTGGTTGCCTGATGCATATTCATCTGCGCCGTCATCGATCAGTGCAATCCTCGCCGGAATAGACGTTGAAGTTGGTCTCTATGCTGTTATCAGGATATTATTCACGATATTTGATGCCTCAAGTATCTTCATGTTTTTGGGATTCCTGGGAATATTGACCTTGTTAATCGGTGAAATGTGTGCCCTTACCCAGAACAATATTAAAAGGATGCTGGCCTATTCAAGTATAGGCCAAATCGGATTAATCGTATTCGCATTGTCCATAGCAACACCCTATGCTGTCACCGGGGGGCTGTTTCAAATGGTCAGTCATACCTTGTGTAAAACATTAATGTTTTTAGCTGTTGGATTTATGATTTACCGAAGCGGTTCGATGGAGATTCCTTCCTTCGAGGGGATGGGGAAACGTATGCCCCTGACTTCATTGGCTTTCACCATCGGTGCTTTCTCCATTGTGGGCCTGCCCCCATTTATCGGATTTCCAAGCAAATTTCTTATTGTCCGAGCCGCCCTGGCTAAAGAAGAGATTCTATTCACTTTACTTATCGGACTTGTCTTGTTGGTTACCATCATCGAAGCGGCCTATTTCTTCCGTGTTGTACAGGTTCTGTATTTTAGAAAGGGGAATGGAAGCTTTGAAAGGAAAGAGGCTCCCATCACTGCATTAATTCCAATGTTTATTCTTGTTGCATTGATCCTCGTGATCGGTATTTATCCCCAATTGGTCACAAATGTTTTAAATTCGGCAGCTTCAGAGCTTCTCAATCGAATGGACTATATCAGGAGCGTTTTAGGATGAGCTTGGAACTTTTACTGACAGTCGCCTTTGGCGGCGCATTGCTCACTTACATTTTCGGTAAAATTTTCCCAAAGATTAGAAATGCATTTGTTGTCTTCATCTCTTTAGTCTTGGTTGTGATAGTGGCGTGTCTCTACGGTAAAACTGGAGGGGAAACCTTCTATTTTGGCTTTTTGGATCTGCCGTTTTTCTTGAGAACAAACATGCTTTCCTGGTTTTTCGCCATTGCCGTATCAGCTTTGGGCCTCCTTTCTGCAATCTTTTCCTTAAGCTATATGAAGGACAGGGACAAAACAGACTTCTATTATTTCATATTACTTCTGGTCAATGCCGCAATGCTGGGAGTCGTCTTCTCAGGCGATTTGGTATCCTTTTTTATCTTCTGGGAAATCATGAGCTGGTCCACGTTTCTATTAATCAGCTACAACCGGGGCCCCGCCTTGGCTGCCGGGATGAAATATATCATTATGTCAATGATCGGTTCTGTCTGTATGCTTTTTGGCATTCTATCGCTCTATACGACTTTTGCGACATTGAATATCGAAGCGTTGTCAACGATAATTCCTCTTGCATCTCATGGATACCTCTTATTCCTATTAATTATTTTCGGCATCGCCTTTGCGATTAAAAATGCAGTGATGCCTCTGCATACATGGTTGCCCGGTGCTTACGCGGAAGCTCCATCTCCATTTACTGCCGTACTCTCTGGAATGTTAACGCGAATGGGTATGTATGGCTTTATTCTTCTTATGTATGTAATCGTAGGAGCTGCTGCTACCCTCCATATGGGTTCTGGATTAATCAAGTTCAATTATATTCTTGCCTGGTTGGGAGCCATCACCATCGTGATCCCGACGTTTATTGCCATGCTCCAAAATGACGCAAAAAAACTTTTGGCATGGCATGGAATCGGCCAGGGCGGATATATGATCTTGGGTATCGCCTTCGGAACGAGTCTCGGTCTGGCCGGAGGCATATTTCATACAATGAATCATGCCATCTATATCGTTTTGCTATTCTTGAGTGTGGCAGCCGTCCAGTATCGAACCGGGGGTGAACGTGATTTAAATTCGCTAGGAGGTTTAATTAAAAAAATGCCGATCGCCTTTATCGGTGGCCTCCTGGGGATCTCCGGACTGATTGGAATACCTCTAACGAATGGATTTGTCTCAAAATGGTTGATCTACAAAACATTGATTCTGGAAGGATCGCCGTTCTTAGCCTTTGCGGCTTTAATCGGGACGTGGGGGACCATCCTGTCTGTTTACAAGTTCCTGCATAACATGTATCTTGGTCAGCTTCCAGAAAAATACAGAGATGTTCAGAAATCCCCTTTCAGTATGCAACTGCCAATTATTGTCCTATCATTGACAATTCTTCTCTTTGGAATTCTTCCGGGCATTCCACTGAAAGTGATCAATGCAATCGGTATTTCATTTGGCTTTAAATCATTGGATATCACGTTGTGGGGAGTTGCTTCAGAAACCGGCGCTTTAAATACAATAAATCTCTTTGCGGCCATTTTGATAGGATGTATTGTTATAGGAATCATCTTAAAGGCAGGACCGAAAACCCCAACGGTTTCACAAGATGATACCTACGCCGCTGGGGCTGCCATTCCGAAGGACAAGTATCATTACACGGTAGATTTTTATAATCCCTTGTATCGGATGATTACACCCTATCTAAAGGATTTTGCCGATATATTTTATATGAAGCTGGTCGGATGGATCCAAACACTCTGTAGCAATGTCAAACGCATCTATACGGGATACGTGGGCCAGTATGTCATGTATATTATCTTGTTTCTGGCGGTACTGATCTTTGTCCAACTGAAATGGAGCCTGTGGTAATGCATATCATCGAGATCATTATATCCCCGCTTTTGGCGTTGCTCATCGGGATCTTTTTTCTGGGACTGTCCAGAAAATTCATGGCGCGCATTCACTGGCGCTACGGTCCGCCAATCACCCAGCCGGTGATCGACATCATCAGGCTGTTCACTCAAAAGAGCGCCAGCCACGGGAGCCTGTTCAATTTGGGCATCATTTTCTCTTTGGCCGGTTCACTGGTCGTGGTTTTGTTCATTCCTCTGGGACAAATCTATCCACTGAGCAGCTCCGGCGGCCTGCTGGTGATTCTTTATCTCATGCTGCTGGCGCCTCTTGGAATCGCCCTCAGCGGCGGAGAAGCGGCCAACCCGAACATCAGCATCGGGATTTCCCGTAAACTCATCCTGGCCCTGGGATATGAGATCCCCCTGCTGCTTGTGCTCCTTGCTCTCATGACGCACTACAAGACTCTCTCAATTGTGGAGATCGTCCACATGCAGCAGAATACGGGCTGGGCTCTGGTGACCCTTCCGCTGGTGGTTTCCGGAATCGCCTACACTCTCATTATGCCCGCGATATTGGGTATCCGTCCTTTTGAGATCATCCAGGCTCCCCAGGAAATCTCGTCCGGGCCAATGGCAGAGTACGGCGGTCCGTTTTTGGCCCTGGCGACCATCCAGCATGCCCTGAGTCTTTTTATCGGCATTTCGCTTTTTGTCAACCTGTTCCTGGGCGGCGCCGGAAATCCGCTGATCTTTTTTCTCAAAATGCTGGTGGTGTTTGTCCTGAATCTTTTCATCAATGCGGCTTTCCCACGTTTTAGAATTGAGCAGGCCATCCGGTATTTATGGAGATGGCCCACACTGTTTGCCCTGATCGGATTGATCGTCGTCCTGGTGGTTCAATAACTGAGCAGCAGATACCGTTTACTAACTGAACGGAGCAAGATTGAATGGATCGGAATCAGCTTTCAAAATGGTTAAAAGCCCCGGCAAAGATGGGACACAAATATTCACTTCACGCCATCTATTTTTGCACAGGCTGTGGGATTATTGAGGTCCCCCCTGTCATCACAACGCGCTGGGATGCGGAACGATTCGGCGTCATTCCCGTGGCGACGCCACGCCAAGCCAATCTGTTTCTGATCACAGGATATGTATCTGTGAAGACGCTGAGCGCCATCATCCGCACGTACGAACAAATGCCGGAACCCAAATTTACGGTTGGATTCGGATCGTGCCCCATCAACGGCGGCATGTACTGGGATTCTTACAACACCATCAAGCATCTGGATAAATACATCCCCGTCGACGGGTGGATCGCCGGCTGCATGCCACGCCCCGAAGCCATCTTCGTGGCGGTCACCCATCTCTGGACATTGATCGACAAAGACATGGCGGACGGATACAAACGCTATCGTGAAAATTATCCCGCTTATCGGGCGAATCAGGAGCGGGCGTTGGGGAAATTAAAATGGCCTCCATTGTTTCCAGTTGAGGAAAAACGATGACGCAATCACTGAAAGAACATCTCGTATCTGCATTTGATGAGATTCAGGTTGACATACCAGAGAAAGACCGAATCCTGATTCATGTCAAAAAAGAGACGATTCTATCCATGTTGAGTTTTCTGAAAGATCGCGGATATACACATCTGGGTCTCATCTCCTGCGTCGACTGGATTGACAAAAAAGTGTTCGAGCTGGTCTATATCCTGTCTGCCTACATGCAGAACGATGCGAAATATACGGATAACGAAAAGATCAACATCATCCTGAAAACACGAATTCCCAGAGACAATGCGGTGTTTCTTTCCGTCATCCCGATTTTCGAAAACGCAGAGCCCTACGAGAGGGAGATCCACGAACTATTCGGCATCCATTTTGAGGGACATCCCCGGCTCACACCGCTTTTTCTGGAACGGGAATACGAGATTCCGCCTTTCAGGAAAGATTTCGATACCCGGAAATACGTCGAGGACGTTTTTGACACGATTCCAATGATTGAAAAGAAGACGGGCAATCCATGAGAGAACTTGAACTCTATTTCGGTCCCCAGCATTTGGGAATGGTTGGCAATTTCAGCATCACACTGCAGGTCCAGGGCGACCGCATCTTGAAGGCCGCTGCGAATCCCGGTTACCTGCACCGGGGTTTTGAGAAACTCATGGAGTACAGGACCTGGATACAGAACTTTCCCCTGGTCTGCAGAATCAATGTCGTTGAGCCAGACCACATCGAAATGGTCTACGCCATGGGTGTGGAAAAATTGGCCAAAATTGAAGTTCCAGAACGCGCGCATTATGTGCGAAGCATCTATCTGGAACTGGCCCGCGTTGGATCCCACCTGTTCGGTCTGTGGGCCTACGCCAATATGCTGGGTTTTGATACCGTAGCTCAGTGGGCCATGTATCATCGCGATCTGGTGCTGGATCTTTTTGAAGAACTGACCGGCGGCAGAGCATATCACATCTATATCTGGCCCGGCGGCGTGCGGCGCGATTTCCCCGAGGGATTTAAAGATAAAATCGTCAGCACACTCCATTCTATCGGCGGTTGCGTGCCGGATTACGACAACACCTTTTTCAACAATCGTTTGTTCTCCGACCGCGCCAAAGGGATCGGCACGGTCACCCGCGAAGAAGCCATGCGGATGGGTGGCGCCGGTCAGGTGATACGCGCCACCGGCATGCCTTACGATATCCGTAAGGTGGAACCATACGCGGCATACGACAAGGTTCCCTGGGATGTGCACACGCGTGAGGATGGCGACGCTTACTCGCGTATCTGGGTGGTTCGGGACGAGATGATCGAAAGTGTGCACATGATCTTCAAGCTGCTCGACGCCATGCCTGAGGGCGAGGTGTACAACCGGATCCCCAATCCGTTCAAGTGGCGCATCCCGGAAAACGAAGCGTATGTCCGCTGTGAGTCTTCCCGCGGTGAGCTGGGATTGTATATGGTCAGTGACGGCGGAGACAAACCCTACCGTGTCCACTTCCGGACGCCATCTTATCCACACGGTCTCACTGTTTTAGAGAAGGCGCTGGAAAACGCCAGCGTGGCAGATGTGGGCAATATCATGATCAGTTTATATGTAGTGGCTCCAGAAATTGACAGATAATCGAAACACATAAAGGAACGATCCATCCATGGCTAAACCAAGCGTGCTCAGTCCGCTGAAATCCGCGGGATTTTTGTTCAAGAAACCCAAGACATTGCGGTATCCCTTTGAGAAAAAAGAACCGGCGCTGCGATACAGGGGATTTCATCTCAACGATTGGGACGCCTGCACAGGGTGCGGCAACTGCGCCGATATTTGTCCCAACGCCGCCATCGATATGATCGAAATAGCGGATCTCAAGCCGAAACCCGGGATGAAAGCCGAACGACCCCAGCTGGATTACGGCCGGTGCTGCTTCTGCGGCTTGTGCATCGATATTTGCCCGCCCGGCTCCCTTCGGCTTTCCAGGGATTATTTCCACATCCATTTTGACACAAACACATTCGTGTTTATTCCAAAGGATGAAAAAACAGAAAAGGAAAAATTTTTCCCCGCTGATCAGTATTCGGTGCTCAAGGCAAGCCTGACGCACAGAAAAGAAGATTATGAAGGTTTTGTCTCGGACCTCGACTATGCGTTGTTCGAGCCTGAGCGTGTGCCCATGCCTGAAGTGTCGCCCGAAAAACGGAAACTCTCGTTCATCGAACAGGTCATCGGCTACAGCAGGGAAGAGGCAAAACAGGAAGCAGCGCGGTGTTTGGGGTGCAAACTGTGCGAGGCGGCCTGTCCGGCCCATCTGAAAATTTTCGACTATATCGATGCCATTCACGCGGACAAACCCGAGAAATCCCTGCGCAAAATCTACGAGGACAATCCCATTCCATCGATTTGCGGCCGGGTTTGCATGAAACACTGTGAGGACGCCTGTACATTGCGTTTGCGAGGAGAACCCCTGGCCATCCGATGGCTCAAGCGATACACTGCGGATGTCATTGATGACTTCAAATCAACGCTTGAACAAAAACCTGCCAAGCACACAGGTAAAACCGTTGCTGTCATTGGAGCAGGACCAGGCGGTTTGTCAGTGGCCTATTTCTTAACATTGAAAGGGCATCAAGTTGTCATCTTTGATGAATTATCCGGCGGCGGAGGCATGATTCGGATCGGTCCGCCTCTCTATCGGCTTCCGCTTGACAGCATCGACAAAGACGTGGATTACATCAGCTCTCTGGGCGTTGAATTCAGATTCAACACCAAAGTGGGCAAAGATATTTCTTTTGACTATCTGTCACAAAACTATGACGCTGTGTACCTGGGAATCGGCAACACGGTAACACGTTCGACAAAGGTGAAAAATTCTGAAAAATGCTTGTTGGCTCTCGACTTTCTGAAAGACAATAAAATCGGAAATCCACACAGCGTCGGTAAAGACGTCATCGTTATCGGCGGCGGAAACGTGGCTATGGATGTAGCAAGAGAGGCGATCAGACTGCAGCACATACAGCATCCGGGCGAGACACTCAACACCAAGATCGTCTGTCTTGAAGACTGGGACGAAATGCCCGCCACACAAGAAGAAATTACCGAGGCAAAGGAAGAAGGCATCCGGTTTAATCCTGGATGGGGTCCCAAAGAAGTGGTTCTGGACGAAAAAGGCCACATCAAGGGTCTTCTCTGTATGAAGGTCAAATCCGTATTCGATGAGAAGGGACGATTTGCTCCGACGTTTTATGAAGAACAAGAGATGATGTTGGACGGAGACACTATCATCGAGGCCATCGGCCAAGCGCCTGATTTCTCATTCCTTCCGGAAAAACTGTCTGGTCAACTTAAATTCACCGAATTCAGGAAAGTTCAGGTCGATGACAACGGAATGACATCCATCCCCGGTGTGTTTGCTGGCGGGGACATTGTCAATCTGAATCTGGATGCTGTCACCGCAATCGCCGATGCGAAAATCGCTGCAGAAGGAATCGATAAGTATCTTTCAACATAGTTCCAATCATTGAATGGAAAACGGGGAAAACAAAAGAACGATCATCATCCTGTTTTTGGATTGAATTCTCAGCATACCTGAGATTATGCGACAGACCATTTTTTTGCCAATGCTCGTCCCTGAAAAAAAGTAATATAATCCGCATCAGTTACAGCCATCCCAAATCAAAATCGAGTAACTCACGTACCTTGACAGAATAAACCGTCAAGCAGCCTGCCTCTTTCAATATCCGTGTCGTGGAATTAATTGTGGCTTTTTTTAAAAAATTGTTGTATGATAACGTAGAGCCCGCCAACTATCTGGTTTGTATCGATGGTTTTTGCTTGCCCAACGAGGCAAACCCTGAGGTTGTCCGGGCTTTCTTCTCATCCTTCATATCACAGTTTGGACGGGTATGATGAACGAAAAAAAACAGACAATCTCAATCGTCATCTCTCTGTACAATGAAGAAGAGGGTATTCGTCATTTCTGGAAAGTGTTACAGAACGCACTCGTCGATATACCTCACATCGACTTTGAATTGATCTGGGTCAATGACGGCAGTCTTGATAAAACCCAAAGCCTGATTGATGAGATTCAATCGAGCAACAGGAGTACAAACATCCGGAATATCTCGATTGAGTTTTCGAGGAATTACGGTCACGAGGCGGCTATGATCGCCGGAATCGATTCTGCAAAAAGTGACGCCATCATCTGCATGGATTCCGACCTGCAGCATCCCCCGGAGAAGATCCCGGACATGATCAAGGCATTCGAAAGCGGAACAGATATCGTGTTGACGAATCGGCTGAGTCGGAATGATAACGGTTTTTTCAAAAAGCTTCTGACCTCCCTTTTTTACAAAGTCATCAATCTGCTCTCAGAGAATCCTTTGCACGAAAATGCCACAGATTTTTTCCTCATCTCAAAACAAATCAGTGAAATTCTGCAGTCTGATTACAGGGAACGGAACCGGTTTATCAGGGGCTTCATCCAAACCATCGGATTCAACAAAACAATGCTGGAATTCGAAGCGCCGGACCGCGCGTTCGGCCGCAGTAATTATACATACAAGCACCTCTTTAAACTCGCCCTGAACGCCATCTTCTCCTTTTCCAACAAACCACTGAGACTGTCGATCCTGGCGTCAGCCGTCTCCATCTTATTTACGCTGACCCTGGGTGGCTACAGTCTCTTCATGTATCTTTTCGGAGACAGCCCGCCATCAGGGTACACCACAATTATTATTTTCCTCTCATTGTCGTTCACCGTTCTCTTTGTCCTGATCACAATCCTGTCTATCTATTTTGAAAAGACCATCAGTGAAGCCAGGCAAAGGCCCATCTACATCATTAAAAGGAAGTTGGATGCATAACCTGGTTCATGCGATCGACCGACTCAACACATGGCTCTCCAATCGCAAAGCCAAACGGATCATTCTCGTGGCTGTCATATCGATTAACGCTGTCTTCTACACCACCACTGAATTTGATCAATTTCCCCGGTTTCAGCGCCGCAGAAGCACGACCGGATTCGCCCACGATTCAGCCAGCCGTTTCTTCTATTTTTTTTACTACAAAAACCTGTTCCCGCTGGCGACACTTGAACAGGATGTTTTGTACAGTCTTGAAGAAGCAAATCAGGAGATCTCGGAACACGGGCAAAGCCTGATCATGGAAGCCGGCCACTGGTCCAGGTTGGGAGAAAACGCACGCATTCTCGCCTTCATGCCGAACGCCCTGCTGAAGGGATCTCCTGTAAAGCCATCGATCAAGTTGTTCAACGCCCTGTTCTTCACGTCTGGCTTGTTATGCCTTTTCTGGGGATTCCACACCATCGGCCTTCCGTTGATCGGCTTGTTCACGGTATTCTTTATCAACATCACACCCTTTTATCTCTACGAAGTCTTTTCGAACCAAAACATCTTTGCCCTCCTGGCCTCCACATTCTTCATTGTACTTGGGTTCAATCTGCCCGCTCTCTTTTTGGATAAAATCAGCCTTCCCAAGACAATATTTCGGATTCTCTTCTCTGGGGCTCTCATCGCCTTTGCGTCGGAAGTTCGGAACGGGACCTCCATTATCCTCCTCTCGCTTATGGCTATTTACGTTTTATCCAAATCAGTCAAGTGGATTCCCAAACTCGTGTATGTGAGCCTCATCCTCCTGTCGTTCTTCGCGACCAGATCTGCGATACGCAGCTATTTTGATGGAAAATTTCACAAGACAGCGGAGGTCGTTCAACAGCACGGTGGACATGTCTACACCGGCGGGCGGATCAGCGGACATAACTTTTGGCATCCGGTTTTTTGCGGGCTCGGCGACTTCGACACCAAATACGGCTACAAATGGGACGACCAGGTCGCGTACAGATACGCTGTCCCGATTTTGAGGGAGAAATACAAAATCAATGTGAATTATTCGGGCGGCTACCACACCGACAACTATTACGACACCGCAAAACTGTACTACATCAAATTTGACGAAATTCCGGAATACGAGCAGGTCGTCCGAGACAAAGTCTTGTCAGACATTCGATCTGATCCCTGGTGGTATATTTCGATTCTGCTGAAGAGGATGAGGAAAATCGTCACCCACACCCTTCCGTTTCATTTTATCGGGCTCGGATTGTTCCCGCTTCTTGTGATCCTTGTGAAAAGAAAAGAATGGGATCTCATCAAGCTGCTGGCTCTCACATTACCCCTCTCTGCCGGTTCATTCATCATCTATTCAGATCGGGGCGCCACGTACGATTCGGTCTTTCCCTATTTTGTAATCAGCATCGGACTGTATCTGCTGTACGAATGGCGCAATCAGCGGCAGAATATCTCACCACATTCTCAATAAAAAAATCCTGACGGATAACTGTCATCACACGTCAGGATTTTCATTTATATCTGGCAGGAATCCGCCGGGACTTCCGACGATCGTGATACCTGTTTACCTGATACTTTCAACCTTCACATTGTGCTTGCCCCGTGACGTCACATCCGGGTTGACGTCCAGTTTGAGTAAATCTTTCTTGTTGCCGACTTCCATAGCCGTGAGATAGACCAGCTTCACAACCTTGAGCATCTTGTCGTAATCCACAAATTCGAGATCATCTTTGGGTGTATGATAATCCGGTGTGAATCCGCAGAAAAACCAGACCGATGGGATGCCGAACCGGATGTGCGGATACTGGTCGCTGCGATAATACACCCGTTGCGGATGGGTACGGTTGGAGTAGACGTAACTGAATCCGAAATCGATTTTGTACTCCTTGTTGACCTTGTTTATCGCGCCGTCGAGTTCGGAACTGAGCAGATCGGACGCTACCAGAAAGAGGCTGTCGGGATGGTTCCGGCAGAGCATGTCCATGTTAAGGCACGCGCTGATTTTCT
>CAZDVF010000033.1:0-13423 GCA_964508725.1 uncultured bacterium
TGAATCCGACCGTCTGGCGACCGTGCTTGAGACGGCCGTGGCTGTCAACCATGCCATCAACAATCCGCTGGTCCCAATTCTGGGAAACGCACAGTACCTTCTTCAGGATGAGCGTGTGGTTGATGAGGACGTTCGTCGCCGGCTCAGGTCCATTGTCAATAATGCGCTTCGCATTCGAGATATTACCCATAAACTGACACGCATCAAGCATCCGGTGAGCACAGAATACCTTTGCGGCACACGGATGCTGGACATTGAGGCGTCTGTTTAGCGCATTTTTCATCATCCTGCCTGATTCCGGAGACCCTCCATCCGTTGGAGGGTTTTTCTTTTGGTGTAAATCACCCTTGCATTTTAGAGGCTTGTTACGTAAGTTTGTCCAATCATGGAATCTCGGATTCGACATATTTGGCGGGGCGTATGCCTGGCTCTTGTTGCGTCTTTATTGGTCCATGGCGCGGACTGGAAGTCGGGCAAGTACGCCGGCGAGTTCCTCAGAACCGGCGTTGGCGCCCGCGCTTTGGGTATGGGAGGAGCCTATACAGCGATAGCAGGTGATGTGACAGCTATCTACTGGAATCCAGCCGGCCTGGCAGAGATGAATGCCCTTCAATTTCATGGCATGCATTCCGAACGATTTGCAGGCATTGTGAATTGGGATTTTTTGGGTGTTGGCATTCCCTTGCGTCATCAGTATGCATTGGGTGTCGGTCTGTTCCGGTTGGGCGTTGACGGGATCCCAATCACAGACCTGAAAGACCCCGGTCGAGATTTGGGGGAAATCTATGTGGATCCTTCCGGTCGGAGGGTTCGTAATGTGCCCTTCGCCACCCGAATGGCCAGCGACACAGAATCCGCTCTGGTCATTTCTTTGGCAAAGCGGACGTCCAGCACATTATCGTTCGGTGGAAATATCAAATTGATCCGCAAGAGCATCGATACCTATTCAGCCTGGGGTATTGGTTTTGACGCCGGCATTTTGATGCATGTCTCCCCATCCGTGCAACTGGGTTGTATGTTGATGGACGGCACATCGACTCTCGTTGCGTGGGAGGGAGGCCGGAAAGAAGTGATACGTCCCCGTCTGAAACTCGGAGGAGGTGTTGATCTGCATGTTGCAGGATTTTGTTTCACACCTGTATTGGACATTCTGTTCGGCCTGGATGACCGGGGATCGGCATCACAATTCAATGCCGGCCGCATTGACATGGATCTCTGTGGTGGCTTTGAAGTGGTGTACGCCGACCGGGTTGCCATCCGTTCGGGAACAGATCGCGGCCGTTTTACAGCCGGCGCCGGACTGCGCGTATCGGCTTTTCACGTAGATTATGGTTTTTCTCACCATTCAGATTTGGGCGTCATTCACCGTGTCTCTGTGACCTTCCTTTTCAGTGAAAAACATATTGCCACGATTTAACCATCTAACTAACATAAAAACATGATAAAAAGTAAAAAATCATGTTGACTCTGTCCAATTTATTTTGTAAAATATAAACCTACAATTCACCTGAACTTATTGGGTTTTATTCCTGAGTGAGAAGACATGGCGTTTAGCATGACAGGATGGGGAATCGGAGAAGCGTCAATTGACGGTTATTCCATTTCGGTTGAACTGAAATCGGTCAACAATCGGTTCCTCGAAGTGTCGTGCCGTTTGCCGTCGTATCTTTCACAGTATGAGCAGCAGGTCCGTGAAGTCATTAAACAACAGATCCATCGCGGAAAGGTTTACATGAACCTTTCCATCAAAACAGATTCGGGCAACAACATGTCCATACGTCTTAATCCAGCGTTGACAAAAGCTGTACGGAATCTGTTAAATGAATTGCGGCAGGCGTCAGGTGTAGACGAGGCCCTCTCTCTCGATCACTTTCTCCACTTTTCAGAAATTTTTGAATCATCAAAAGAACCGGGCGACGGTGACAGGATATGGGAAAGTGTGGTTGATGCGCTTGGTCAGGCGCTTAAAATGCTGAAAACCATGCGCAGTCAGGAAGGTGAGGCCTTGACGCGGGACATTCTCGAACATATCCGGCTGCTTAATCAGAATCTTGAGGCCATTGAGGCAATTTCCAAACAGAATGTTCCAAAAACTTATGATAAAATGATACAGCGGATTAAAAAACTGACAGATGCCGTGGAATTTAATGAAGATCGGTTGAATACAGAAATTGTGCTCATGGCTGACCGTTTGGACGTGACAGAAGAATGTGTTCGGTTAACCAGTCACAATCAGCTCTTCACCCAGACACTCAAGGAGGAAGAGGCTGTCGGGAAAAAGCTAAATTTTTTACTCCAGGAAATGAACCGGGAGGCCAATACAATCAGTTCGAAGGCAACCGATGTGGATGTGAGTCGCCATGTGGTCGCGATGAAAGAGGAAATCGAAAAACTGCGCGAGCAAGTTCAAAACCTCGAGTAGGAGTTTTATTTCGTGACTGAGTCTCGAGGATCATTGATCATCCTGTCAGCTCCATCCGGAGGGGGGAAAACCACACTTGTCACGGCTCTTCGAAGGCGCCACCCTGAATTCGGATATTCCGTCTCAGCAACGACACGGCCTCCTCGCTCGGGTGAACAGAACGGGATTGATTATTTTTTTCTTGATGTATCCACATTTCAAAGAAAGATTGAGG
The DNA here is from genome assembly GCA_964508725.1 of uncultured bacterium. Taxonomy (GTDB): domain Bacteria; phylum Zhuqueibacterota; class QNDG01; order QNDG01; family DSAB01; genus CAZDVF01. The sequence goes on from CAZDVF010000033.1 coordinate 2,637, forward strand.
AAAATGCTTTTGCCGAGTGGGCGGAAGTTCATGGACATCTCTATGGTACGTTACGAGATCAGATCCACGACCGCCTGAATCAAGGGGAATCAATCCTTATGGATGTGGACGTTCAGGGTGGCATTGCCCTGAAAAAGGTTTTTCAAGATGCGATTACCATTTTCATTCTACCTGTCTCGATGAATGTTCTGGAGCAGCGGTTGCGTCGTCGCGGAACAGATGATGAGTCGATCATCACACAGCGTCTTGAAACGGCACGAACAGAGCTAACCTTTTCAGATCAATACGATTTTCAAGTTATCAACGATCGAATAGATGACGTCGTGAAAGAAATTGAGGCGATTATTAATGGAATAAATCATTCAATAAAGAGGTAGTCGATGGCAGACGTTTCGGTAGAAGATTTCAAAGATAAAGCCGGAAGTGTTTACGAGGCTTTGACTGTGATGTGCAAGCGTGCCCGTCAAATCAACGACGAACAGAAGATGCAAATTATGGAAGAAATGGACGCCCTGGTCATACCCGATACCCGTGAGAGTGAAGATTTTGATGATGTGGAGATTGATCGGGAAGCTCTTGAACGAGATCATAAAACCTATCCCAAACCCTCGAGTCTCGCTATTGCGGAAATGGCCAGGGGTGATATGGAATATTATTTTATCGAACCTGACGATGAAAAGAAATCAGAGCAGACTGAAACGACGTAACAGATCATTGCCGATTTATAGGATCAAATGATTGGAGATGAATCGTTGAATCGACTGCAGGATTGCCGCATCCTGTTGGGTGTTACAGGCAGTATCGCTGCATATAAAGCGTGTGAGGTTCTCAGGATGCTGCAGCGTCTGGGCGCCGATGTACGTGTTGTACTCACAAGCTCGGCGCAGCATCTTGTTGCTCCGCTGACGTTTGAGACACTGTCAGGCCATGAGGTTATCACCGAACTATTCCCGGACCGATTAACCGAGAGAACACGGCACATTAAATTGGCAGAATGGGCAGACTGTATTCTTATCTGCCCAGCAACCGCAAACAGTGTTGGAAAAATCGCATCCGGCATCGCTGATGATTTTCTGTCCACGGTCGTCATGGCGGCGCGATCTCCGGTCTTGCTTGCGCCAGCCATGGATTATCAGATGATTCAAAATCCCATTTATAGGGAGAATTGCCAAAAACTCGCATCGCAGGGATACATCATCCTCGACACTGAAGAGGGTGACTTGGCCAGCGGAGCCGTTGGTCCGGGCCGTCTTGCAGACTCCAATCGCATCATCGATCGGATTATTCAGGCCGTTCAAGGCACACAGAGTCTTTCGGGCGTGCGTGTGTTGGTTACAGCCGGGCCCACCTGTGAATCGATTGATCCGGTTCGATTCCTCACCAATCGGTCGTCAGGTAAAATGGGATACGCCCTGGCTGAAGAGGCAGCACTCCGGGGCGCTGATGTCACTCTGGTGAGCGGTCCTGCGAATCTGCCCCTTCCTGAAGGTGTCAATGTCCATTCGATTCAGACAGCATCGGAGATGCGCGACACCGTGATGCAGCAATGGGATCAAAACGATATTCTCATTATGGCGGCGGCTGTCGCCGATTACAGTCCCGACCAAAGGGCGGATCAGAAGATCAAAAAGAGCCGGGAGATTTGGCAGCTGTCCCTTCATCGGACACCCGACATTCTTGCTGAAGCAGCCGCACGGAAAGGCAGCCGGATTGTCGTGGGTTTCGCACTTGAAACACAAAACGGGCTGCGCCAGGCGAAGGAGAAGCTCACGCAAAAGAATCTGGATCTCATCTGCCTGAACAATCCCCTGGAAGAGGGGTGTGACTTCGGCAGTGATACCAATCGGATCATACTTCTGACGTCCGAATCCCAAACCGATCTTCCGTTGCTTCCCAAATGGAAGGCAGCGCAGCGCATTCTTGATGCGGTGGAGATGATCAGACGTGACAGGTGAGTCCTTGCACATATCGGATGCGTCATCCATTCTCCGGCAAACCAAGCGGTATTTGCGCCAGCAGGAGGGGCTGTATGGATCAGAAATATACCTGACCAATACCGATTTGCTGAAAAAACCGGTCAAGTCATCCAAAAACTCTTTAAAGCAACTTGGTGAGACGTTGTCCCAGTGCCGGATGTGTTCACTTTTTCAAACCCGTCGCCATGTGGTTTTCGGGTCAGGTCCTGAAAATGCCGCTCTGATGTTAATCGGAGAAGCGCCAGGAGAAGAAGAAGACCGAACAGGAAAACCGTTTGTCGGAAAGGCAGGGCAGCTCCTCGACAAGATTCTGGAGGCCATTGATTTCTCGCGCGATGATGTCTATATCACCAACATCCTGAAATGCCGACCGCCAATGAATCGCGATCCCAAACCTGAAGAAATCACCACGTGTCTGCCTTTTCTGCAAAATCAGATCGCGCTCATACGTCCCAAGATTATTCTGGCACTGGGTCGCATCGCAGCCCAGACGCTTTCCGGATCCACAAATCCACTCAGCCGACTTCGCGGACAGACACATGCGTTTGATCATATCCCGTTTTTGGCGACATACCATCCGGCTGCGTTGCTGCGGCATGCCGAGTGGAAAAAGCCCACCTGGGAGGACATTAAAAACTTGCGTCGTTTGTATGATCGCCATGTCGGAGACAAGCCAGCATGGCGACAGTAAAGCCTGTTAAAACAAGGCAATCCAAGTCAGACGTCGTGTTTGACAGGGTTCCGCCACAAGCTGTCGATGCCGAGATGGCTGTTCTCGGTTCGATTCTCATCGATAACGACTGTGTCGGAAGAGTTGTCGAGATACTTGATCCCTCCCATTTTTACAGGACAGCCCACCAGAAGATTTTCACTTCCGCCATTTCACTCTACGAAAAAAATGAACCCATCGATCTCATCACCATGTCCGAAGACCTGAAACGCAGAAAGCTTTTGGATGAGATTGGAGGGACTTATTTCCTGACCGAGTTGGCCGGGTCTGTTCCCACTTCTGCCAATGTCGATTACCACGCCCGTATCGTTTTCGAGAAAGCGTTGCTCCGGCAACTCATTGAAGAGTCGGCGGAAATCGCCAAAGAGTGTTATGATGGATCGGAAGGCGCCCACGACATTCTCGACCGCTCTGAACAGCGGATTTTTGGACTCTCGGACAAGCACCTGCGAAGTACTTTTCAGCATCTGTCGCCCATCATGCACGAGGCCTTTGAGACCATCGAGAAATTTCATCAGCGAAAAGGGACAGTGACAGGAGTGCCGACAGGCTTTAACAAACTTGATGAACTCACTTCTGGATTGCAACAGTCCGAATTGATCATTGTGGCTGGCCGGCCTTCAATGGGCAAGACGGCGCTCGCTCTCAACATCGTCCGTTCTGTCGCTGTGGATGACCAGACACCTGTCGGCGTGTTCAGTCTCGAAATGTCCAAGCGCCAGCTGGCGTTACGTCTTCTCTGTTCCGAAGCCATGGTTGACGCCCACGGCGTGCGCACAGGCCGTCTGCCTGAAGATGACTGGCAAAAACTCAGCATGTGCGTAGGATTACTCACAGAGGCGCCCATATTCATCGATGATACGCCAGGCATGAGTGTGCTCGAAATGCGTGCCAAGGCGCGCAGGCTGAAAAAAGAAAACAATATCGGATTACTCGTTATTGATTATCTTCAACTTATGCAGGGACCGCGGGGTGTTGAAAGTCGCCAGCAGGAGATTTCAATGATTTCGCGATCACTTAAAGCGTTAGCCAAAGAGCTTGATCTGCCGGTTGTTGCTCTTTCACAGCTGTCGCGCGCTGTGGAAATGCGCGGCGGAGAGCGGCGTCCCATGCTGTCTGATCTGCGTGAATCAGGCGCCATTGAGCAGGATGCGGACGTAGTACTCTTCATCTATCGGCCCGAATTCTACATGAAAAAAGAAGAAGCGCAGGCCAAAAACCTGGAAGGAAAGGCAGAAGTGATCATCGGTAAACAGCGAAACGGACCAGTGGGCACTGTACACCTGAATTTCCTGAAAAAGAATGCCAAGTTTGTCAATCCGGCTTTTGAGGATAAGGAAACGGACGTTCCCTTTTAGAAAGACAATTCTGGATGCCAGCGGAACAAGAAATCGTAAAAAGATCATCATCCCAACGGCGTATGTCAACGGAGCAATCCAGACAACGCACCCGGTACCGGCGTGCTTTTAATCGACTGGTTCGCGAGGTCGAAAAGTATGTTAAGACGCCACAGACCGATCTCCTTCGTCATGCGTTTGATTTTGCCTACGATGTGCATCACAATCAGGTCCGTAAGTCTGGTAAACCCTATTTTGAACATTGTATTGAAACAGCGAAAATCTTGGTCGATCTCCGCATGGATGTTGTGACTGTGACTGCCGGCCTGTTGCACGATGTGGTCGAAGATACAGGAATCACCATTAATGAAGTCCGCGATGTCTTTGGTGACGAAATTGCCCAGCTCGTTGACGGCGTCACCAAAATAAGCGAGCTCAAATTCCGAAGTCGAGCGGAGAAGCAGGCGGAAAATTTTCGGAAAATGATTTTTTCGATGGCTATGGATCTTCGGGTCATCATGATCAAGTTTGCTGACCGTTTGCACAATATGCGAACGTTGGAATTTCTTCCCTTAAAAAAAGCGCAACGTATCGCTCTTGAAACCCGCGAGGTCTATGCTCCTTTGGCCCATCGCTTTGGTATCGCCCGTCTCAAGTGGGAGCTGGAAGACTTGTCCCTTAAAACGCTTGATCCTGAGGCATACGAGTCACTGGTCAAGAAGGTCACGGAAAAGAAAGAAGAGCGTGAAAAGACGATTCGTTCAATTGCGACGCCCATTCAGCGCGAATTGGAAAAACAAGGCATTTCGGCAAAAGTTCGCGGACGTGCCAAGAGTTTATACTCCATCTACCGCAAGATGGAGGCAAGAAACAAACCCTTTGAAGAGATTTTTGATCTACTGGCGATTCGGATTGTTGTCAACCGCATAGACGATTGCTATTTCGCCCTTGGTGTTGTCCATACAATTTACACGCCCTTGCACGATCGATTCAAGGATTATATCGCAACGCCCAAACTGAATATGTACCGGTCGCTTCACACCACGGTCATGGGGCCGGACGGCAGGATGGTGGAGATTCAGGTGCGGACCGAAGATATGCACCGCGTCGCCGAGATCGGCATTGCAGCCCACTGGAAGTACAAGGAACAGCGTCAATCCGATGATGAACTGGATCGTTACAGTTCCTGGCTGCGTGAGATGGTCGACTGGCAAAAGGATACGCTGGAGCCTGAGGAGTATCTGGACTTCCTCAAAACCGATCTGTTTATTTCCGAGGTTTTTGTTTTTACGCCTCGCGGAGATCTCATTAAACTGCCGATTGGTTCCACGCCGGTGGATTTTGCTTTTTCAGTTCACACCGACATTGGGCTCCACTGTATTGGCGCCAAAGTTAACGACCGTATTGTTCCTCTTAGCACCGAGTTAAAAAGCGGTGATTGCGTTGAGATCATTACTTCGGCAAACCAGCGCCCCAACAAAGACTGGATTATTTTTGTCAAGACATCCAAGGCTAAAAGTAAAATTAAGCGGTGGTTTAAGGAAGAACGGTTTCAAGAAGCTGTGAAGATGGGCGAGGAGATGCTCGGTAAAGAATTGAAGCGTTACCGTGTTCAATCGACCAAAGTACAGCTCAAAGAACTGGCCAAGACCATGGGCAAACAGAGCATAGAACATCTCTATGCTGATCTGGGAAATGGTGAAGTATCGGTTAATAAAATCCTCAAAGTCTTTGTTTCGGAAGATCAGCTAAAAACAACTGCGACCAAGAAAGAGAACCTCATCGAGCGTGTTGTGGCGAGGGCGCGAAAATCGGCCAAGGGTGTGCGCGTTCAGGGCATTGATCACCTTCTCATCCAATTTGCGCATTGCTGTCATCCGGTTCCGGGAGATTCCATCACGGGTTTCATTACCAAGGGGCGAGGTATTGCCGTACATCGCAGTGATTGCACAAACGTGCTCAAACTGCTTGAAAAACCAGAGCGAACCATTGAAGTGACTTGGGATGTCGACGGTCAGGATGTCTTCATCGTCCAGATCAGGATGCTGGCCGAGGGTAGAAAAGATTTTCTGAAGGATGTGGCAGAATCCATCTCGTCGATGGAGACGACAATTCTTAAAATGGATATGCAGTTGGAAAACGCGCTGATTACAGCCTATGTGATTCTTGAAGTGAAAGATTTATCGCATTTAACGAAAATCATGAGAAAGTTATACCGGATCAAGGGGATCTTTTCTGTTGAACGCAACAGTCAATTTGACAAGACAGTTGAACTCAGATAGCTGTTTTATCCGATCAATAGCAGAAGGAGTGGTCAATGGGTAAGATGGTGACAATTACCAAGAAGGATGTCGCTAAACGAACAGCGAAACTGGTGGACGAACGGATCTACATCACCGAGAAAATCGTTGATGGTGTCTTTACGGCGCTTCGGGAGTTTATGTCTGAAGCCGATCCGGAGGTCAGGATCGAGATTCGCGACTTTGGTGTGTTCGAAGTGAAAAAGACCAAGCCGAAGCCAAAAGCGCGAAATCCGAAAACCGGAGACATTATCTACGTGCCAGCCCGTAGAAAAACCCACTTCAAGGCCGGCAAATTGCTGAAAGAAGTGCTGAAACAGCCTTTGGGTTAAAACGACGCCTGTGGGCCGGATACTCGGACTGGACTACGGAAAAAAACGCATCGGTGTTTCCATCAGCGACCCGCTTGGTTTGTCGGCACAACCAGTTGCAACCTGGACTGAACGACACATGGACCGGGTGATTGAGAAAATTGATCACCTTTGCCGTGACGCTTCTGTTTCCAAGATTGTGATTGGTTTACCGTTAACTCTGAAGGGTGAGATGGGGCAGATGGCACAAAAAGTTGAGCGGTTCAGAAACCGTCTGACATCTCGTGTCAATCTTCCGATCGTCCTGTGGGATGAACGTCTCACGTCGGTGCAAGCGACATCCATCTTGCACAAGATGGGCATGAAGCCAAGCCGTGATAAAGAGAAGGTGGACCGCATGGCGGCTGTGCTCATACTTCAAAACTATCTCGACCACCAACATGGCAAAACGGAACAAGATCACGAGGGAAGCATTTGAAGCATACAAATCTGATTTTGCCACTCATAACGGCTGTCGGATTGATCTTGGTTTTTCCGCCTTCGCCTATGGGAATAATCGCACACATTGCGCTGGTTCCCCTTTTTTTTTCTATCAAAACCCAAAGTCCAAAAAACGCATTCAAGATCGGTTACTTCATAGGGCTGGTTTGGGCTGCGGGCACCATTTACTGGATCAGCTGGGCGACTGTTCCTGGATTCATTGGATCCATTCTTTATGTTCCTCTTTTTATCGCGTTCTTTGCAATGCTGCAAAACTGGCTTGTCAACAGATGGGGAGATCGTGCTTTTTGGGCGGCTCCATTTATCTGGACGGCCGTTGAGATTTTTTCATCCTGGGGTTCTTTGGCATTTACATGGAACACGTTGGCCAACACACAAACATCAATTCCGGTTTTCATTCAATTCGCGGCCATCACTGGCGCCTTTGGTATCAGTTTCTGGGTTGTATTAACCAACGTGTTTTTCTATCATTTGATTGTGCGTTGGACCGATAAAGGGATTCGTTTTCAGATGGGGATCCTCATCGTCGCCGGATTTCTTCTGCCACTGTTTTACGGGATGCATGTTCTCGCTCGCGCACCTTCATCCGAAGAAAAACTGGGTGTTTCCTTGATCCAGGGAAACATTGATCCATATAGAAAATGGACGCCCAGTTTTGTCGATTCCAACTTCGTAATTTACGAGAGGCTGACACAACAGGCGGCTGATGCGCATCCGGATTTACTTATTTGGCCGGAGACAGCAGCACCGTGTTTTCTCAGGCAGCGTTACCGCTACTTGAAACAGGTCAAGGCCATTGTTGACAGTTTGGGAATCCCTCTTCTGACCGGAGCGCCGGATTATGAACGTTTGGATGATGGAACAACACGGATTTATAACGCGGCCTTGTTCATTCGGCCCCATTCTTGGGTGTTGGACTGTTATTATAAAATGAAGCTGGTTCCATTTTCCGAACGCGTGCCCTTATCAGATCAATTCCCCTGGCTTTACAACATATCGAGACGGATCATCATGAGTGTCGGCAATTTTACAATGGGTGATTCTGTTCGTATCTTTTCACACACAATCCCGCGCACAGGGGCGACAGTTCGTTTCGCTGTGGCAATCTGTTACGATTCTGTTTTTCCAGATCTGGTGCGACGATTTTCCCAGGCAGGGGCACAATTCCTGGTGATCATCACAAATGACGGATGGTTTGGCAGAACTTCAGGACCTTATCAGCATGCCAGGCATGCCGTTCTCAGGGCCATTGAAAACAGAATGTGGGTCGCCCGCTGCGCCAATACAGGGATCTCTGAATTCATCGATCCGTATGGCAGAGTTCAGTCGAAGACAGGCGTTTATCGTGAAGCTGTTCTGCGCAGTCAAATAGGACTAAACGTTGATGCAGGTCATACCCATTTCGTCCACAACGGCGAGAGATTTGTCTATGTTATCTGGATCGTTAATTTCATGTTTTTTGCGGGTACGCTGATGATTCAGCGACGATGGCCAGATCGGTGGGGAGTGAAACTGTGATACGCCACGCGCATGTCATGCTGCTTCTTTGTGGGTTGCTCGGATCTTTGCATGCGCAAGATCGTCTTGTCACGTTAAGCACGGTCAAGGCACGTCCTTTGGCCTTGGGTGGCGCATACACAGCATTTGAGGACGGATTGACTGCTCTTGCTTTCAATCCAGCCGGGTATCAGGCAGGGATCGGTGATTTTAGTCGCCATTTATCTGTAGACTTCAATACAATGGCTCCTCTTGTATTCATCCGGAATCGAGGGGGCTATAACAAATGGGATGCTGTTGGCGGTCTTCTTTTTCACGGTCTGGGATTTTCGTGGGGCCGAATTCAGATCGGATTAATATGGGGGGACGAGTCAATGGCTGATATCAGCCGTCTCGAGCGCACAAATTGGTTCAATGCCGACGGATTTTCGGAAAACCATAATAGCACTTTAGGATTCTCTGTTGCACTGGCGCCGCGGGTGCGCATCGGAATGGTCGCAGACTTGTATCACAGAAGCCGTGAAAGATCTGATCTACGTAAACTCGGATATCGTTACGGTGTGATACTTCAACCACGTCCCAGTCTGAAAGTGGGTTTGTGCTTTGTCGACTTGCCCGACGATTTTAGCGATGAACGTAAAACTCTCGAGCGGTTTGCCGATGAAAGTCTGAACATTGGCGTTGCTTATACTCCCTGGCAACCTGTGACAATAGCACTAGACTTTCGAAATGTTAGCGGTGAGAATCTGGATGTTTCTCGAGAGCCGCATATCGGAATTGAAATAGCGCCGGTAAACAAGATTTTTCTGCGAAGCGGTTACTATCGTAGTCAAAGGGGAGAGGTTCGTGTTTTCTCAATGGGTTTGGGTTATGTCACATCAAGCGGGCACTCGGGAGATGATCGTTTTTTTTTTCATCCCCATTTCGAATTACACGCGAGCTTGCTATGGCAAGAAGATAACGGAATTAATTCGCGCTGGCTTGTGTTAACCGGCGTATTTCAGATTTGAGTCAATATTGTTCAGGACGGAAAAAGAAAGAGGTCAACCCAAACCTCTGAACAGAATCAACCTTGAGGGAACCCATTGTGTTTTTATCCGTTTATTGACAGACTGTTACGTTTGATGCCCTGAACTTATAAGGTAAGATCTATTTCTGATCATTTGATAAAATTGGCTTCAAACATCATGTTGATTATTATTAAGCAAAATTGAATTTAGGAGAGCGCATGACACGTCATCGACTCAAACACCAGGCGGTTTCCCTTTATATATTGGTCAGTATTCTTTTGTTAATGGGTTCCCGTTGCGGCAAAGAGCGTTTTAATCTGCGCGAATTACCCCCTGAAGAGCAACTAACTCATGCCATGCAACTGTTCAACAAGGGTGATTTTTATAAAGCCAAGATGGAATTTACAATCATTGTTCTCAACAATCCAGGACATCGCATCATCGAGGAGGCGCAGTTTTATCTCGCCGAATCCCATTACAATCTGAAGGAATACATCCTGGCTATTGAGGAATATGATAAGCTTATCCGTAGTATGCCGAGAAGTGAATTCGTGGATGATGCCCGTTACAAGATTGGCATGAGTTATAATAAACTTGCACCTGGTTACGCACTGGATCAAGAATACACCTATAAAGCGATCACACAATTTCAACTTTTTCTTGAAGAGTATCCCGATTCGGATCTCAGGCCGACTGTTGAAGAAATGCTCGAAGCATGCCGAAACAAGCTGGCAAAGAAGGAATACAAGACAGGTGAATTATACCGTAAAATGAGTTTGTTTGCATCAGCGATTATTTCATTTGATGTCGTGCTTGAACAGTTTTACGATACCGAGTATGCCGACGATGCCCTGTATTGGAAGGGTGAATGTCATCGGCACATGGCGCAGTGGGACGAGGCGGAACAGACCTTTAACGACCTGATCACAAAACATACACAGAGTCCGCTAGTTTCCAAGGCCATGAATAAACTTGAAACAGTGAAAGAAAAAAAGGCTGAGGAGGCATCAATCGGCACCGGGAATCCTGTCAAGTGAAAGGCAGGGAAACGTGAAATGTTCTTGCCGCAATATGATTGATCTTCAAACCACTAGCTCAGCTAGTGGTTCTCGATCCTAAACTGGA